>JACIWP010000308.1 GCA_014360855.1 Anaerolineae bacterium | reverse complement strand
ATACCGTTCCCGGGACCAAGGCGTTCGTCGGAGGAGGGTCGCGTTGAACGTCGAAATCCGCCATGCCCTGCGCGCAGACCTGGAAGCCTGCCTGCAGATGGATGGCAGTTGCGTCAGCGACCATATCTGGCAGATCAGCCGGCGGGAATCCCAGGGCCAGATCGTGCTGACCCTGAGCGAGGTGCGTCTGCCGCGGCCGGTCACCGTGCCGTATCCCCGCACCCCAGAGGACATCATTGAGATCTGGCGGGGAGTGGACGCCCTGCTGGTGGCGGAGGCCGGCGGCCAGTTGTGCGGCTATCTGGACCTGCGGGCGGAAGGATGGCACAGCACCGCACGCATCACCAATTTCATCGTGGCGAACGGCTATCGTCAGCAGGGTGTGGGGACGCGACTGCTGGGCGCGGCGGTGCAGTGGGCGCGCACGCGCCGCCTGCAGTATCTCATGGCGGAGGCGCCGGCGCAGAGCTGGCCGGCCATTTCTTTTTACCGCAAGCTGGGCCTGGAGTTCTGCGGTTTTCACGACCGCTACTACTCCGCGCAGGTGGCGCTGTTCTTCATCCGGCGCATATCGTAGTCCGCCGGCGCATTGGAGCGATCGGAGAATCTCTATTAGAAGGGTGACAGTTGGGCCGATATGTGGGACTGGGCGCAGTTCTTTTCGTTCGGGGACCTGATCTTTGCCATCGTTGACCTGATCATCGCCTTCTCGCTCCTGACGTACATCTTCAGCCGCAACCTGACCAGCCCCGTATCACGGACCTTCGGGGCCATCCTGACATGCGTCACGGTGGTATATGCCGGCGACGTCATCGTCTCGCTCATTGACGATCTGCCCCGCGCCATCCCTTGGATGCGCTTCCAGTGGCTGGGCATTGCCATACTGCCGGCGGTCTACCTGCACTTCTCCGACTCGGTGCTGAACGCCACCGGTTTGCGCAGCCGGCGCCGGCGGGCCGCCATCGTGGTGGCGTATGCGCTCTCCCTTGCCGCGCTGGTGCTGGCCCTCTTCAGCGATCTCATCGTGCAGGATGGGGTCATGGCCTACACCATCAAGCGCCTGACCGCCGGCCCCCTCTTCTGGGGCTTTGCCGCCTACTTCGCCCTGGCTACCGTCGTCGGCGGCATCAACGTGTGGCGGGCGCGCCAGCGCTGTCTGACCCCCACCTCTATCCGCCGCATGACCTATCTGAGCGTGGCCTACATTGCGCCGGCATTGGGCACCTTCCCCTTCTTGCTGGTAGCATCACCGACCACCCCTCTGCCCTATACGGCCGTGCTGGCACTGGCCGCCGCCGGCAACTTCGCCGTCGCCGTCATGCTGGTGATCATGGGCTACAGCGTCGCCTATTACGGCGTGCTCTCCCCGGACCGCGTGGTCAAGCACTCCATGATCCACTTCCTCCTGCGCGGGCCGTTCGTGGGCATCTGCGTGATCATCCTGATGCTCATCGTCCCCCGCGTGGAGAGCATCTTGGGTCTGCCGCGCGATACCATGCTCATTTTCTCCGCCATGCTCCTCATCGTCCTGCTGGAGCTGGCCATCGAGCTGGCTGAACCCTTCATTGACCGCCTGATCTACCGCCAGGACCTGGCGGAGCTGGAATGGCTGCAGGAGCTGGACAAGCGCCTGCTGACCACCACCGACCTGAAGCAGTTCCTGGAGAACCTGCTGACGGCGCTGTGCGAGCTTCTGCGCGTGCGGACCGGGTTTGTGGCCAGCCTCGCCGGCGGCAAATGGCAGTTGGAGACCGTGACCGGCGATCTCCAGGCGGTACAGCGCTGTCTGGAGGAATTCCCGCCGGAGATGCTGTTCCATCCCCCGGATTCGGCGCGCACGGCGCGGCTGGAGCCGAGCCGTGCGGAGTTCATCCGCACCGACGGCTTTTGGGTACTGCCCCTGCGCACCCGCAATCGCGAGGCAACTTTGGGACTGCTGGGCCTGTATATTGATGCGCAGGAGGAGCCCCTTTCCCTGGAGGCCGGCGAGGCGGTCGACGCGCTCATCGCCCAGGCGGAAATTGCCCTGGAGGACCGTCATCTACAACAAGGGGTGTTCGCCGCCCTGCGCAGTATCATCCCTGAGATCGAGCGCATCCAGCGCTGGCGCGGCACCGTGCGGTATGATGTGGGCGAGCCGCTGGAGATCATCAAGGATTCCCCCGTATACGCGCCGGAATATCAGCGCTGGGTGAAAGAAGCGCTGGCGCATTATTGGGGCGGTCCCAAGCTGAGCCAAAGCCCCCTGCTGAACCTGCGGGTGGTCTCCCGCCGCCTGCGCCAGCAGGAAACCAGCCCGGTGAACGCCCTGCGCGCCACGCTGGCGGAGGCTATCGAAGCCCTGCGGCCGGCCGGCCCGCGCCACATGACCGCCTCCGAATGGCTGTTGTACAACATTTTGGAAATGCGGTATATTCAGGGCAAGCGCGTACGGGATATCGCCGATACCTTGGCTATGAGCGAGTCGGACCTGTACCGCAAACAGCGCATTGCCATCGAGCAGGTGGCTCGGGTGCTGGCGGACATGGAGCGGCAGGCCGGCGAAGAATCCTGAGCCGGAGGGGCGAGGCCCACGAGGGGCTACCGCCGGCGCGCCGGCGGTAGAGCATGATGGATCGGGCAGGACAGTCATCTGGACATCGGTCGGGTGTGAGGTACGGAGAGGGTGTGCGATGAGTGGACATCCATTAGAGATGGAATGGGATGAGGAATACTGGCGGGTGGTCATGGAACAGGGCGAGGCGGTCAATGTGGATGTATGGCGCACCGATGCGCCGGCCGCCGGCTGGGACGAGGAACCGCTGAACGCGGAAGAGGTGGAGAACGTCACCGAAGCGACAACCGACCCGCCCCCCGCCGCTGTCAGCAGTGTCACCGCAGAAAACATCTGGCAGGTTGCCGCGGACTACATGCGGGAGAAGCGGGTGATCCAACTGCCGGCCATCGGGTACAACCGCGGCGGCCTGCTGGTGCAGTGGGGAAACAAACAAGCCTTTGTGCCGGCCTCGCACCTTATCGGCATGCCCCGCTCGGCCGAGCTGGATGAACGCAACGCCTACCTGGCCGGGCGCGTGGGCACTCACCTCAACCTGTGCGTGATCGAAGTGGACCCGGCCCGCGATCGGCTGGTGCTCTCCGAACGGGAGGCGCTGGGGCCGGCCGGTCAGACGACCGGCGGTGCGCCGGCGCTGGCACCGGGCGCTCGCTGTCGCGGCATCGTCACCGCGGTGCGCGATTTCGGCATCTTCGTCCAGGTCGGGGAGCTGGAGGGCCTGGTACATATCTCGGAGCTTTCCTGGAGCCGGGTGCGCCATCCGGGCGACCTTTTCCAG
>JACIWP010000307.1 GCA_014360855.1 Anaerolineae bacterium | reverse complement strand
AACAGCGCGTGGGCATCGCCCGCGCCATCGCCTCTAACCCGAAGATGGTCATCTGCGATGAGCCGGTCTCGGCGCTGGACGTCTCGGTGCAGGCGGCGGTGCTGATGCTCCTGCAGGAGATACAACACCAGTTCCAGACGGCGATGATCCTGATCTCGCATGACCTGAGCAGTGTGCGCTTTTTCTCCGACTATGTGGCGGTAATGTATCTGGGGAAGATCGTCGAGTACGGCCAGGTGGAGGAGATCTTCTCACCGCCCAGCCATCCGTATACGGCCGCACTGCTGGCGGCGGTGCCGCGGCCGGACCCGACGCTGAAACAGGAGTTTATCCGCTTACGCGGGGAGATCCCCAGCCCGGTGAATCCGCCGGCCGGCTGTCGCTTCCACACGCGCTGTCCGTACAAGCTGGGGGAGATTTGCGAGCGGGAGGAGCCGCCGGCGCGCCGCGTGAGCATGGACCACATCATCTACTGTCATCTGCCGGCCGATACCCTGCAGGCCATTCATCCGGTGATCCGCCGCAGTGCATGAGGCCGGCGGCAGGATCAATCGTAGAAAAGCTCGCCTTTCACGAACGCACGGAGGAGAACCAGAATGAGCCAGGAAGAACTGTTTTTCATGCGCAAGCCGTGGGTGTATGATCCCAAGGCGCCGAAGCGCCGGCGGCCGGACGCCCATCTGGGGTTCGACACGCGTGCCCTACACGCCGGCTTTCGGCCGCTCAAGGATATGGGCAAGTTCAATACCTTCACTGTCCCCATTATCCAGTCCATGACCTTCCCGTACGAGCGCTTTGACAAAATCCCGTACCCGGTGTACGGCCGCACCAAGACCCCGACGGCGGCGGTGCTGGAAGAGCGGCTGGCCTCTCTGGAGGGCGGGGAAAGCGCCGTGCTGGCCGGCTCCGGCTCTCAGGCGCTCTTCAATCTTATCTTCACCATTGCCCGGCCGGGCGACAACGTGGTCACCACCCTTAATACCTTCGGCGAGGGGTACAAGCAGGCCTCCAGCATCTTCCCCGAGCGCTGTCACGTGGAATTCCGCTTCGTCAAAGACCCCGCCAACCCCGATTCCTGGGCCGAGCAGATTGACAAGCGCACGAAGCTGGTATGGGTGGAGACGCCCAGCAACCCGTGCCTGTTCGTGACCGACATCAAGGCGGTGGCGGATGTCGCCCATGCGCACGGGGTGCCCCTGCTGGTGGATAACACCACGCTGACGGCGGCACTGCAGAAGCCCATGGAGCTGGGCGCGGACATTGTCCTGCTCTCCATCACCAAGTTCCTCTCCGGCAATGCCACAGTCATCGGCGGCGCCAT
The DNA here is from genome assembly GCA_014360855.1 of Anaerolineae bacterium. Taxonomy (NCBI): domain Bacteria; kingdom Bacillati; phylum Chloroflexota; class Anaerolineae; species Anaerolineae bacterium. Next base: position 2,036 of record JACIWP010000307.1, on the reverse strand, counting down.
CGTCGGGCCGGAGGACCTATGCGAGGATATCCGCTGGAACACCACGGAGTTCGTCGGTTCCATCATGGACCCGCTGTCCTCCTGGCTGACCCTGCAGTATCTGGAGACGCTTTCCCTGCGCATGGAGCGGCACAGCTCCAACGCCCAGAAGGTGGCGGAGTTCCTGCACGATCACCCCAAAGTGCGCTGGGTGAATTACCCCGGCCTGCCGGATCACCCTCAGCACGAGCTGGCCAAGCGCCAGGCGAAGGCACAGGGCGGCCTGCTCTCGTTCGTGGTGCCGGGCGGCATCGCCGGCGCGGCCAAGGTCATCGACAGCTTCCAGCTCATCATCCATGCGGTGACCTTTGGCACCAGCCGCACCATCTGCATGCACCCGGCGACCATCACCCATGAACATATGACGCCAGAGGAGCGCGCCGCCGCCGGCATTGACGACGGCCTCATCCGCCTGTCGGTGGGTCTAGAAGACCCCGATGACATCATTGCCGATTTGGACCAGGCGCTCTCCCGGCTATAATAGGCGGCAGTTCGCGTTGGCGCGGGAGGTCCCATGACACTGCATGCGGTCATCATCGGCGCCGGCTCCACCGGGGCCGCCGTCGCCCACGACCTGACCCTGCGCGGCTACCGCGTGACAGTGGTCGAGCGGGGCGAAGTGGCCTGTGAGACCACAGGGCGCAATCACGGCTTACTGCACTCCGGGGCGCGCTATGTGCTGAACGACCCGCCGGCGGCGCGCGAGTGCGCCGAGGATAACGCGCTGATGCGCAAGCTGATGCCCGATATCCTGGAGCTGAACGGTGGGCTGTTCGTGGCGCTGAACGAGGAAGACCTGTCCTACAAAGACGCGTTCCTCGAGGCGTGCGCCCAGGCCGGCGTGCCGGCGGAGGAGATACCGGTCCAAGAGGCTCTGCGCCTGGAACCCAATCTCAATCCGCACATCCTGGCGGCGGTGAAGGTGCAGGACGGCGTCTTTGACCCCTTCCACTTCACGCTGGCGTTCCTGGCCACTGCCAAACAGCACGGCGCGGTCGTGCACACCTATACCGAAGTGATAGACCTGCTCTGGAACGGGCGCTCGGTGAGCGGGGTAAAGGTGCGCGATCGACGCGACGGGCGCGAGTATACCATTGGGGCGGACCTGGTGGTGAATGCCGCCGGCCCGTGGGCGGGGCACATCGGCGCCATGGCGCACGTGGATATTGGCGTCCTGCCGGTGGCCGGCACGATGGTCGCGGTGGGCCGGCGGTGGGTGCGGCGCGTCATCAACCGGCTCTGCCCGCCCTGCGACGGCGGCATCATCGTGCCCCAGCGGCGCAACTCGGTGGTGGGCACCACCTCCTGGCCGGTGGAGAACCCGGACTACATCGCCATCCCGCCCGAGCAGGTAGAGGCCATGCTGGCAGCCGGCGAGGAGTTCATCCCGGGATTCCGAAGTGCTCCTCTGCGCGGTATTTCGGCCGCGGCGCGCCCACTGCTCCGCGAATCCAGCCAACTGGTGGCGGCGGACCCCGGCGCGCGCGGCATCACCCGCGGCTTTTCCTGCTTCAACCACGCCGGCGACGGCGCACCGGGGCTGTTCTCCATCATCGGCGGGAAGACCACCACCTCGCGTCTGATGGCCGAGGTCATGGGCGATGTCATCAACGAGGCGACGGGCATCACCGCTCCCTGCCGCACGCGGGAAGTGCCGCTACTGCCGTACCACGCGTTTTACGTTTGAGGCGGGACTCTGGGATTCGGAGGGATATCGTGCGGACGCTCAACCTGCGCATTTTACGCGGCGGTCCCGGCCGGCCGGCGACCTATCAGACGTATCAGGTCTCCGTGGATGAGCATCTGAATATCCTGGATGCCGTGCAGAAGGTCTGGGCGACCCAGGACCCGACCCTGCTGTTCCGGCACGCCTGCCATCACGCCTCCTGCGGGCTGTGCGGCGTGCGCGTCAACGGACGTGAGCGGCTGATGTGCCTGACCCCCATCGCCGAGTTTCCGGAAGGTGCCACGGTGACGCTGGAGCCCCTGCGGACCTT
>JACIWP010000306.1 GCA_014360855.1 Anaerolineae bacterium | reverse complement strand
TTCGGCGATTACAGCCGCGAGCGGGAAGTGCTTTTCGAGGGGAAGAGCCTGCACGATATTTGCGGTGAGATTGAAGAACAGCAAAAGAAGCCTTCCGCCGGCACCTGAAACAACCCTTTGGGAAAAGTACCGCTTTGTAGAAAGCGGCGTGCCGCAGGTGGCAGTCACTCGCAGGCGACTGCCATCTCCATGTCTTATGCCCCGGAACTGATACCAATTTCCTATCACCTCCTGGCGCGGAAATCTTTGCGAAGGCCCCGGAATATGTTATACTCATAATGTATCCGGCCGTACATCGCACGGGGAGAAGCGCATGAACGGTTTTGACGTGCTCATCATTATCGCTTTGGCCGCCGGCGCCGCCTGGGGCTTTATCCACGGCCTCATCCATCAGGCTATCGGGATGGCGATGCTGTACGTCTCCCTCATCGTGGCGACGATGTTTTATTCCGACATCGCGCCCGGCCTGGGACGCGTCGTTCATTTGGAACCGAAGGCCGCCGGCGCCGTGTCCTTCCTGCTCCTGCTCATCATCGCTATCAACGTCCTGGGGCTGGCCCTGCGCGGGGTGCGCAAGCAGGAGATAAAGGCCCTGCGCCTGCTCAATCAGATTGGGGGCATGGCCTTTGGTGTCGCCATGGCCGGCATCTGGATCGCCATCGTCATCGCCCTCCTCAACTACGCGATCGGCGTGCCGGTCAACTGGCACGACCCCGGCAAACCCATGCTGGCCACCCTGCAGGCGGAATCCTTCCGCCGCATGATCGCCATCGGGCTGGCGCGCTCCCCGCTGGCGCGCGCCTTCACTGTGCTCCTGCCCTACATCCTTTCCAGCGTCTCCCCCTTCGTGCCGGCCTCCCAGGTACTGCAAATCTTCATCATCGAATGACAAATCGGACGGTCTGAACATCACCCATGGAAGATAGATATCTCGACATCCTGGAGTTCCCGAAGATTCTGGAACGGCTGGCCGCGTACGCCGATTTTTCGGCCGGCCAGGCCCTGGCGCGCGCCCTGCGCCCCACGGCCGACCTGGAAGAGGCGCGCCGGCGACAGCAGGAGACCGCCGAGGCCATGCGCCTGCTTTCCGCCGGCATGACCCTTTCGGTGGGCGGTGCCCGCGACATCCGCCCCCTGCTGGACGAATGCAAGCGCGGCATCAGCCTCCAGCCGGAGGACTTCCTGGAAATCCGCGCCACCCTTGCCAGCGCGCGCTCCCTGCGGCAGAGCCTGGGCCGGCAGGTGGCCCTGGCGCCCCACTTGGCCGGCCTGGCCCAGCGCATCGAGGACTGCGCCCACGTGGTCGCCGAGATCAACCGCTGTATGGACGAGGCCGGCGAGATACGCGACAGCGCCAGCCCCATGCTGGCGCAAATCCGCGCCGCCCTGCGCGAGGCGCACGAGCGGGTCCTGCGCCAGCTCAACCGGCTGATCCACTCGGCGGAGAGCGCCGGCTACCTCCAGGAACCCATCATCACCCAGCGCAACGGGCGCTATGTCATCCCACTCAAAGCCGAGTTCAAGGGGCGCATCCCGGGCATCATCCATGACCAGTCCGCCAGCGGCGCCACGCTCTTCATCGAACCGCTGACCACGGTGGAGCTGAACAACGAGTGGCGCGAACTGCAGTTGGCGGAACAGGCGGAGATCCGCCGCATCCTGGCCAATCTGTCCATGCTGATCGCGCAGGAAGCGCCGTTCATCGAGCGCACCGTGGGGATACTGGCCGAGCTGGACCTGATTTTCGCCAAGGCCAAGTATGCCCAGGATCTGCGCGCTGTCTCGCCGGAGCTGGTGCCGTTCGAGAAGCCGCATCCGGTGGCCGGCGACCCCAATGTCATCCACCCGGGGAGCGTCATCGTACTGCCCCGGGCGCGCCATCCCCTGCTGGACCCGCAGACGGTAGTGCCCATTGACGTGCGGCTCGGCCCCGATTACTTCGTGCTGGTCATCACCGGCCCCAATACCGGCGGCAAGACCGTAGCGCTCAAGACGGTGGGCCTCCTGGCCGCCATGGCACAGGCCGGCATGGCCATCCCCGCCGCCGAAGGGGCGCGGCTCTCCGTGTTCGACGGCATATATGCCGATATCGGGGATGAGCAGTCCATCGAGCAGAGCCTGTCCACTTTCTCTTCCCACATGAACAACATCGTGGATATCTTGCGGCGGGCGACCTCCCACTCACTGGTGGTGCTGGATGAGCTGGGCGCCGGCACCGACCCGGAAGAAGGCTCCGCCCTGGCCCAGGCCATCCTCTCGCACCTGGTGGCGCGGGGTATCACCACCTTCGCCACCACCCATTACTCGGAGCTGAAGATTTACGCCCACAGCGCGCCCGGCGTGCAGAACGCCAGCGTCGAATTCGACCCGGAGACCCTGCGCCCGACCTATGAGCTGACCATCGGGCTCCCGGGGCGCTCGAACGCGCTGGCCATCGCCCGCCGGCTGGGCCTGGACGAGAGCATTATCGCCGACGCCACCCGCCGCGTCTCCGCCGAGGCGCTTCAGGCCGAATCCCTGCTGAACCATCTCAAGACCACCCAACAGCAGGCGCGCCGCGAGCTGGAGCTGGCGCAGGCCGCCCGACAGGAAGCGGAACGGCTGCGCGATGAGCTTCGTCAGAAGCTGGCAGCCATCGAAGAGGCTCGCCGGCAGGTGCTGGCCGAGGCGCGCGAGCAGGCGCGTCAAGAGCTGGCAGAACTGCGCCAGGAGATCGAACGCCTGCGCGCCGAAGCAGAGGAAGCGCGCCGCGCCCTGCGGCAGGCGCCGGCCGCGCCGGCAGTGCGGACGCTCTCCCAGGAAGTCGAGGCGCTGGAGGAAGCCTGGGCGCCGGTGCGCAGCCCGCAAGCCCCCGCGGAAGAGGTCGGGCCCTGGGTGCCCCCGCAGGTGGGGGACCGGGTCTGGATCGAGGGGCTTTCCGTGGAAGGAGAGGTGACGGGCGTCGCCGGCGACGAGGTGGAACTGCAGGCCGGCTCCCTGCGCCTGCGCCTGCCGGCCCGTCAGGTGCGGGTGCGCCGGCAGGCCGCGCCGGCACAAGAGCCGGCGCCTTCCATTTCGTTCGACCTGGAGCGGCCGCGCCCGCCGACCGAGCTGGACCTGCGCGGCATGCGGGCGGAGGACGCGCTGGAGGCGCTGGAACGGTACCTGGACGCCGCACTGCTGGCCAATTTGCCCTGGGCGCGCATCATCCACGGCAAAGGAACCGGTGCACTGCGCCAGGCGGTGCGGGAATTTCTCCAGGGCTACCGCCATCTCCTGGAGTTTCAGCCGGCGGATGCCTCCGAGGGCGGGGATGGTGTGACGATAGTAACCTTCAAACGAGGGGAGCCGGCGGCCAGGCCGTGAACCCCTCCGGTGA
>JACIWP010000305.1 GCA_014360855.1 Anaerolineae bacterium | reverse complement strand
CGATACGCCGTTGGAAAACCTGCAGGCCATGGTGGACGTGGCGCTGTACAGCCTGTGGAAGGAGCCGGCGGCCTGAGCGCTTACGACCACGGTGGGTCGGCCGGCGGCAGGGGAGCGCCGGTGATTTCCGCCCAGGCGCGTCGGGTATCAGCGGCGATGAAGAGCGAACCTGTCGCCAATATCATGTCGGCCGGCGAGGACTGTGCCAGCAGGTCTTGCAGGGCTTCTTTGACGCTGATGGCGGTGCGTGCCGGCATCCCCAGCGCCTCTACCGCTTGCTGTAACCGTGTTTCGTCCGCGGCGCGGGCATGGCCGGAGCGGGTGACGATGATATCGTCCGCAAGCGGCACGAGATGGGCCAGCATGCCGGCGATATCTTTGTCGGCGGAAGCCCCGAAGATCAGGAACAGCCTGCTCCAGGTGAATATCTCCCGCACCGCTTGCGCCAGATAGGCCGTGGACTCCACGTTGTGGGCGCCGTCAACCACTACCCAGGGGTGCCGGCCCAGGATTTCCAGCCTGCCCGGCCACCGCACATCGCGCAGGCCGGCGCGCACCGCCTCTGCGCCGATCCGCCAGCCCCGCCGGCGCAATTCCGCCAACGCCGCCACCGCGACCGCCGCATTCTCCCATTGGTGTGCTCCCAGCAGGCCCAGCTGGATGTCCTGCAGTTCCGTCGGGAATCCGGCCGGCACAGCGCCGACGGCGCGGATATCCCCGGTTTCCCCCTCCGGGGACCAGGCGCGCCGGCGCCACTCCCAATCTCTCCCGACCAGCACCAGCGGGGCATGTTTCTCCCAACAGACGCGCTGGATGACCTCTAACGCCTCCGCTTCCTGCGGGGCGCAGACCACCGGCACGCCGGGTTTGATGATGCCGGCCTTCTCGCCGGCGATGGCGGACAGCGTACTGCCCAGGAACTGGGTGTGGTCATAGCTGATGGAAGTAATAATGCTCACCGCCGGCGTGATGACGTTGGTGGCGTCCAGCCGGCCGCCCATCAGCACCTCGATAATGCCGGCCTCCACCCCCTCTTCGGCGAACAGATGAAAAGCCAGCGCGGTCAGGATTTCGAAGGCAGTGATGCCCTCGACGCGCTCGATGTACGGCCGAATGGCATCCAGCCCCGACGCTACCCGACTTTCGGGAAGGAGTTGGCCGTCGATCCGGAAGTATTCGCGCGTCGTGTGCAGGCTGGGGGAGGCGAACAGGCCGGTGCGGTAGCCGGCAGCGCGCAGGCAGGCTTCCAGCATGGCGGCAGTGGACCCCTTGCCCTTGGTGCCGGCGATGTGGAGGCAGGGATAGCGCGTTTCCGGGTGGCCCAGCAGTTCCAGGAGCTGAGCGACCCGCTGGACACCGTAGACGTCATCGGCGTAGCGGGCCGGCTGTCGGCGGGCATAGTCCGCATGGGAGAAGATGTACGCCAGTGCCCGGGCGTAGGCATCCTGCGGCATGTGCATTGGGCTCCTTTCGCGCGCCTCCCGCAGGCACTTTTACCTGCGGGAGGCCGGCATCTCATTCTTCACGAATATCTCTTGACGGATCAGGGAAGATCGTACGCCTTCTCCACTACCTTACGGGTGGCGACCAGCGCGCCGGTGGGACACACCTTGACGCACTCCAGACAGCCGTCGCAGGTGGTCTGCGAGAGCGGCAGGCCGAAGTACGGGAGCACGCGCGCCCGGAAGCCGCGATAGACAAAGGTGAAGACCTCCAGCTTGCGGATGTCGCGGCAGGCCCGCACGCACGCGCCGCACTGGATGCACTTGCCGGTCTCCATGTACAGGTCAGGATGCGAGTTGTCAATGAAGTAGCCGCGGCGTTCGCCGGCCCACACATCTTGTCGGGCACCGTACTGGGTGGCATACTCTTTCAGTTTGCAGGTATTGACGGCGGCACAGCCGCATTCCAGACAGCGTTTGGCCTCGGCAACGGCGGATTCCGGCGTGAGACCCAACTCCACCTGGTCGAACGTGCGCACGCGGCGCTCGATCTCCAGCTCCGGCATTTTCACCCGGGGAGCCTGCTCGTAGCGGGCGAAGCGCTCCGGGTCCACCTCGTCCAGTTTGCCCATGCTGGAGTTGAAGTTGTAGCCGTAGCCGATGACCGGCTCGCCGCGCAGGTACTGGTCAATGGAGACGGCCGCCAGCCGGCCCTTGCCCATGGCGCGCACGGCGATATCAGGGCCGGTCACGCAGTCGCCGGCGGCGAACACGCCCGGGATGGTGGTTTGCATCGTCAGCGGGTCCACCTCGATACGGCCGTCCGAAGAGCAGGTAACCCTCTCGCCCTCGAGGCATTCCATATCGATGCGCTGGCCGATGGCGGAGATGATGGTGCCGCAGGTTTTGCGGAACTCCGCTCCCTCGATAGGCACTGGCCGGCGCCGGCCGCTGGCGTCCGGCTCGCCCAGCTTCATGCGCTGGCAGGTCAGCATCAGGCCATCGTGCACTTCCTGCACGGAGACCGGGGCGGCGAGGAACTCGAACTTCACCCCCTCCTTCATGGCCTCTTCCACCTCGATGTCGAGGGCCGGCATCTCTTCCCGCGTGCGGCGGTAGAGGATGGTTACCTCTTTCGCGCCCAGGCGCAGGGCGGTGCGGGCAGAGTCAATGGCCGTGTTGCCGCCGCCGATGACCACCACACTGTCGCCCAGTTCGGGGTATTCGCCGCGCGCCACGCGCGCCAGGAATTCCAGGCCGGGCATGACGCCGGGCAGGTCCTCACCTTCCACGCGCATGCGGGTGGTCTCCTGGGCGCCGACGCCGACGAAGATGGCATCATAGCCGGCGTCCTTCAGGGACTGGATGGTGAAGTCGCGCCCGAGCTTCTGGTTGTAGCGGATCTCCACCCCCATATCGGTGATGACCTTGATCTCGGCGTCCAGCACCGCCGCCGGCAGACGATAATAGGGGATGCCCCAGCGCATCATGCCGCCGGCCGCCTCATGCTGTTCGAACACGGTCACCGCATGCCCCTTGCGGCGCAGGTGATAGGCGGCGCTGAGGCCGGCCGGCCCGCCGCCGATGACCGCCACGCGCTTGCCGGTGTCCGGGGCACAGGGCGGGATATAGGGATTCCCGCTTTCGAGGTCCAGGTCAGCGACAAAGCGGTGCGACCAGCAGATGGCCAGCGGTTCGTCCACGCGGTTGCGCCGGCACTCCGATTCGCAGGGGTGAGGGCAGATGCGCCCCAGCGACGCGGGGAAGGGCGTCGCTTCCTTAATCAGCTCCAGCGACTTGCGGAATTCGCCCTGAGCGATGAGCTTCAGGAAGCCCTGGATATCAATGCCGGTGGGGCAGGTCAGATGGCAGGGCGCATAGCAGTCGCCGGTATGGTCGGAGAGCAGGAGTTCCAGGCAGGTGCGGCGGGTTTCGCGGATGGCCGGCGAATCGGTGGTGATGACCATGCCCTCGCTGACCATGGAGGA
>JACIWP010000304.1 GCA_014360855.1 Anaerolineae bacterium | reverse complement strand
GAAACACCAGATGCCGCCGACGTATTTGGGAACGCCGTGGATGCGGGAGATGCTCTGGCCGGGGAAGTAGCGCGCCATGGAGTGACGGCCCAACGTGACGATGATGGCCGGCTGAACCAGGGCGATCTGCCGGTCCAGGTAGGGCTTGCAGGCCTCGATCTCTTCCGGCAGGGGATCGCGGTTGCGCGGCGGCCGGCATTTCACCACGTTGGTGATATACACATCCTCGCGCCGCAGGCCGATGCGTCCCAGCAGTTCGGATAGGTATTGGCCGGCGGCCCCCACAAAGGGCCGTCCCTGCTGGTCCTCATGGTAACCCGGTCCTTCCCCGATGAACATGATGCGCGCCGGCACCGGGCCTTCTCCCGGCACGGCATTCGTGCGTCCCCTGCCCAGGTCGCATTTCTGACAGGCGCGGATCTCCGCGCACAGGGCTTCCATCGCTTGCATGCGCCACTCCTCCTGAGATGGGTTGGGGCTGGACACGGCCGGCTGACCTCATCATTATACTCGTGCGGACGTCATCTCACAACAGCGTCCCCATGTCCCTCGCATGGGAGGTACATGGGCTCCCCCCGGTATGTCGCCCCGCCGGCCGGAAGAGGCCGGGGATCCGGGTTTCCCCAGGGGTACAGCGCCGCTGTGCCCTTATTCCTCCGGCCCGCGCAGTACCTCGCGCGAGCGGCCGCCCCCCACGTTGGGCCCTACGTAGCCGTGCTCTTCCAGCAGGTCCATCAGCCGGGCGGCACGCGGATAGCCGATGCGCAGTGTCCTCTGCAGGTAGGAGGTCGAGATAGATGATTTCCCCTTCAGCAGGGCCACCGCCTGGTCAAAGAGCGGGTCGGTCTCATCGCCGGCGGCCCACTCTTCCCCCTCCCAGGGGTACAGCGGCGCCGGCTGTTCCACCGGGGCCGACTCTCCCTGCGCCGGCGGGAACATTTCATACTGATAGGTCTTCTGCCAGAAGCGCACGACGGCGCGGATTTCCTTGTCGGAGACGTAACAGCCCTGGAGCCGGCGGAGCTTGCTGGAGTCAGGCGTCATCAGGAGCATGTCGCCGCGGCCCAGGAGCTTTTCGGCGCCGGCGGTGTCCAGGATCACTCGCGAGTCCACCTGGCTGGTGACCGCAAAGGCAATGCGCGCCGGGAAGTTGGCCTTGATGAGGCCGGTCACCACATCCACGCTCGGACGCTGGGTGGCAATTACCAGATGGATGCCGGTGGCCCGCGCCATCTGCGCGATGCGACAGACGCTCTGCTCCACCTGATCGGGCGCCGCCATCATCAGATCGGCCAGCTCGTCAATGACCACGACCAGATAGGGCAGAATCTCCTCGCCGTGCCGCAGGGCCTTCTGGTTGTAATCGTTCAGGTGTCGGACGCCCATATCGGCAAAGCGCTTGTAGCGGGCATCCATTTCTCGCGTCACCCACTGGAGCGCGCCCACCACCTGCTCCAGGTCCACCACGACCGGCGCGATGAGGTGCGGCACGCCGTTGAAGCTCACCAGCTCGACACGTTTGGGGTCAATCAACAGCAGGCGCAGGATATCCGGGGTGTTCTGCATCAGCAGGCAAGTGACGATGGAGTTGATGCAGACAGATTTGCCCGAACCGGTGGCGCCGGCGATCAGCAAATGCGGCATTGCCGCCAGGTCCACCGCCACCGGCTCGCCGGAGACGTCGCGTCCCAGCGCAATGGCCAGCGGCGACCCGATGGAGGTGAACGCCTCGCTCTCCATCACGCCGCGCAGGGAGACCAGCGCGCTCTTGGAGTTCGGGACCTCGATGCCGACATAGGGCCGGCCGGGCACCGGCGCTTCGATGCGGATGGGAGAGGCGGCCAACGCCAGCGCCAGGTCATTGGCCAGGGCGTAAATCTTGCTCACCCGCACCTTGCGCAGGATCTCGCGCCCGTCCTTGCCCCGCCGGCGGATATACCCCGGTTCAATGCCGAACTGTGTCACCGTCGGCCCTCGGTGAATATCCACCACCCGCGCTGGGATACCGAAGCCGGCCAGCGTTTCGATAATGATCTCCGCCTTTAACTGCGCGTCGCCGTTCTCATCCACGCCGGCCGCGCTGTCCGGCCGCAGAAGGTCCATGGGCGGAAGGATCGGGTCGCGTTCGGCAGGGGCCGGGGGAGCCGGCCGGGGTTTAGGCGCCGACCGCCGCGGCTTCGCTTCCGCCGGCACAGAAGGGCGCGGGGCCGGTGCCGGCGCTTCTTTCGGCCGGGAGGTCGAGACAGCGGCCGGCTTCTGCGGCGCGGGTTTCGGAGGGGCCGGCGGGGCGGGTGTTTCTGCCCGCTCCGGCGGGATTTCCGCCAACAGCATCATGGCGGCGCGCTGAAGATACTCCCACAGCCGGCGCAGTTGGGTCATGGGCAGGCGCGCCGCCAGCAGGCCGCCGGCCAACAGGACCAGCGCCAGCAGGACCAGCGCGCCGGCGTGCCCCAGGAGGGCCTGTGGGCCGGCCGCGACCACCCAGCCGATGAATCCTCCTCCGCGGCCTTGCGCCGCAGCGCGGGCCATATCCTCCCTCGAGGCCAGGAGGTGCAGCAGGCCCAGGCCGGCAAAGAAGCAGATCTCCATGCCCAGCATCTGGAGCTTGCGGAGCGGGAACGGGTCCAGCCAGCGGGAGAACATCAGCAGTGCGCCGGCGATGCCCAGCAGGACACAGGCCGGATAGAGGCCCCATCCGAGGAGGCGCGCCGTCACAAGGTGCCAGCCGGCGAGTGGCCCAGAGGTGAACAGCAGGCTGACAGCCGTGACCAGGCCCATTGCCAGCAGTCCCAGGCCGGCCAGTTCCCGCCAGAAATGGGCGACGAAATCCAGTGTGAGTTGGACAATCTCAACGAGGTATCGTTCCCACTGGGACAAGCTCGGACGCCAGGACATTACCAGCCGCCTTCTCTGTTCAGGTCCTGTCGGATGGGATGCCGGCCCAGGAGCCGGCGGTCTCCCCACCACTGATCTGGCGCATGCTCAGCCCCATGCGGTGGTTGGCCGGGTCGAGGGAGACAATGCGCGCCCAGACCTCTTTCCCCTCCCAGATGACACTGCGAGGATGGAGGATGGCGCCTTCTGCCAGCTCCGAAACATGAATCAGCCCTTCGATGCCCTTCTCGATCTCCACAAAGGCGCCGAAATCGGTCACACTGGTGACGATGCCCCGCACCATCTGCCCGATCTGATAGCGCCGGCCAACCTCCTGCCATGGGTCGGGCAGGAGCTGTTTGACGCTGAGGGCCAGCCGGCGCGCCGGCATGTCCACCGACAGCACCAGCACTTCCACCTCCTCTCCCACCTGGAAAAGGTCGCCCGGATGGCGCACCCGGCTCCATAATATTGGAAGAAGCAACCCCTGCAGAAGTCATTGAAGTCCTAAAAAGGACCGGGATGACAGGGGAAGTACTACAAGTAAAATGTAGAATACG
>JACIWP010000303.1 GCA_014360855.1 Anaerolineae bacterium | reverse complement strand
CATCGGTCTTCCTCCAGTAACAGACCGAGCGAAAGGAAGGCACCCATGGCAACGTACAGTATCAAGGCCATCAAATATTGCGAACAAAGCGTCCCCGGGCCGCAGATGTTCTATATGTCGCGCTGGGGCGAATGGATGGTAGCGGACTTCTTCCTGTTCGTCCTGCGCCGGGACGATGGTGCGGTCATGCTGATAGACACCGGCGTGCGGGATGTCAACGAGATTCAGCCCCTGGTGGTCGCCGGCGTCGGCTACGAGGGCCGCTTCCGCATGGACATGGAGACGCAGAACATCCCCCTCTTGCTTCGCAAAGAGGGCATTGACCCGGCCCAGGTGGAATATGTCTTCATCACCCACCTGCACTACGACCACTGTTCCAACGCCAAGCTCTTCCCCAACGCCAAATTTGTCATCTCACGCACGGGCTGGCACCTGACGCTGGACCCGCCGCATCCGGCCCTGGTGCCGGACATCCTCTTCCCGCGCGACGTGCTGGCCTACTTCGCCGGCGAGGCCCGCGACCGCCTCATCCTGGCCGACGATGAGGCGCCCGAGATCGTCCCCGGCATCGGCGCCTTTTACATCGGCGGCCATACGCTCTGCAGTCAGGCCATCACGGTGCAGACCAAACAGGGCCTCGCGGTCTTCCCCGGCGATACGATCTTTTACTACGAGAACCTGGAAAAGAACCACCCGGTCGGGCTGGCGGTCAACATCGCACAATGCTATCAGGCCATGGAAAAGGTGCGCAAAATCGCCGATATCTTCGTCCCGCCCCATGACCCCCTGCTCCTTCAGCGCTACCCGGACGGGGTCATCGCCTGACACCCTACATCGAGGAGGAGCTAAACCAAGCATGTCCAAGCTGGAAGTCTCGCACATCGACAACTGCACGGTCTATCATCTGCCTGGCCGGGACTGGTACTATCTGCTGGGCCCGCTGAACAGCCAGGCGCGCAATCTGGCGTTCGGCGTCGCCGAATTCCCCGCCGGCACCCTGGCCGCTACGCACACCCATGCCGGCGAAGAGGAAATCATCTTCATCCTCTCGGGAAGCGGGGGCATCATCGCCAACGGCGAGGAAATTCCGCTGAAACCGGGCACCGCGGTCTTCATTCCCGCCGGCCAGCCCCACCAGATCCGCGTCGACGCCGAACAGCCTTTGCGGCTGGTCACCGTTTTCTCGCCGCCCGTCACACCGGGCGCGTACGATCCGGGCAAACACTGACGTTTGACCCGTGAGAGAAGGGACTCGATGGGAGAAAGATATCTCGAGGGCCGAACTGCATTGATCACCGGCGCCGGCCGCGGGTTGGGGCGGGCCATCAGCCGGCGGCTCGCCAGGCTCGGCGCCGAAGTCATCCTGGCCGACATTGACCAGGCGGCGCTGGCGGAATCCGCCCGCCTGATCTCCGAAGAGGGCGGTTTGGTCGCCACCCGCGTCTTCGACGTATCGAACGCCGAAGAGGTGCGCGCCGTCTTCGCCGGCTTGTCGGTACTCCATATCTTGGTCAACAACGCCGGCATCTGTCCCTTGACCCCTGTGGAGCAGATCAGCGAATCGGAATGGGACCGCGTGCTGAACGTCAATCTCAAAGGGGCGTTCCTGTGCACCCAAGCCGCTCTGCCCCTCCTGCGTGCGGCCGGCTGGGGCCGGGTCATCAACATCTCTTCCCTGGCCGGCCAGATGGGCGGCATCGCCGTCGGGGTGCACTACGCCGCCAGCAAGGCCGGGCTCCTGGGCCTGACCAAATCCTTTGCCCGCCTGCTGGCGCCGCACGGCATCACCGTCAACGCCATCGCGCCGGCCACCCTGGAAACGGACCTGACCGCCCAGTGGCCGGCGGAACTGCGGCAGGACCTGGGACAACGCATGTCCATCGGCCGCCTCATCCGCCCGGAAGAGGTGGCGGAAGCGGTGGCATTCCTGTGTTCGCCGGCGGCGGATCCCATCACCGGCACCACGATTGACATCAACGCCGGCCTCTTGATGCGATAAGGCATACTTGACGGAGCACAAGGCAAATGACACTGGATCGTGCAAAGCTCGCCGATATGTACTACCGCATGTGGCTCATCCGCCACTTTGAATCGCGCGCCCGCTGGCTCTTCCAGCAGGACCTGGTGCGCGGCTCGACCCATACCTACACCGGCGAAGAGGCTGTGGCGGTCGGGGCCTGCGCCGCGCTGAACCGCGATGACTATATCACCAGCACCCATCGCGGGCACGGGCACTGCCTGGCGAAGGGCGGCGACCCGCGCCGCATGATGGCCGAACTGCTGGGCAAAGCCACCGGCTACTGCAAGGGCAAGGGCGGCTCCATGCATATCGCCGACCTGGACCTGGGCATCCTGGGCGCCAACGGCATCGTGGGCGGCGGCATCGCCATCGCCACCGGCGCGGCCTACTCCGCCAAGGTGCGCGGCACCTACCAGGTGGTGGTCTGCTTCTTCGGCGACGGGGCCGCCAATCAGGGGGTTCTGCTGGAAGCCGGCAACATGGCCGCGCTGTGGAAGCTCCCCGTCATCTACCTGTGCGAGGAAAATCAGTACGCCGAGTTCAGCCCCAGCCGGCCCTTCTTCGCCGTCGAACGCCTCGAACAGCGCGCCTTGGGGCTGGGCATGGAAGGGATTCCCGTGGACGGCAACGACGTTCTGGCAGTATATGAGACGGTGCGCCAGGCCGTGGAGCGGGCGCGCGCCGGCCAGGGCCCCTCCTTCATCGTCGCCAAGACCTACCGCTGGGAAGGCCATACCGTCGGCGACCCCCTCACCTACCGGCCGGCCGGCGAGGCCGAACAGTGGAAAACGCCGGAGCGCGATCCCATCGCACGCTTCGGCAAGTATCTGGTGGAACAGGCCGGCTTCTCGCCGGCGGAACTGGAAGATATGAACCAGCGCGCCGAGGCGGAGATCGAGGCCGCGGTGCAGTTCGCCATGGACAGCCCAGAGCCGGCCATCGCCACCCTCTGGGAAGACGTCTACGCATAAGGATAGGTCATCATGGCCGTACGTGAGATCAGCTATCGGGATGCCATCAACGAAGCTCTGCGGGAAGAGATGGAGCGCGACCCGACCGTCTGCATCTTTGGAGAAGACGTCGGTCGCTACGGCGGACCGTTCCAGGTCACGCGTGGGCTGTACGAACGTTTTGGCGAGTGGCGCGTGCGTGATACCCCCATCTCCGAAGAGGGGTTCACCGGCATGGCCGTCGGCGCCGCTATGACCGGCCTGCGCCCCGTCGTCGAGATCATGTACAACGACTTCGTGACCCTGGCGATGGACCAGATCATCAACCAGGCCGCCAAAGCGCGCTATATGTTCGGCGGGAAGGCGCGCGTGCCCATGGTCATCCGCACCCAGGGAGGCGCCGGCCGCGGCAACGCCGCCCAGCATTCCCAGAGCCTGGAGATGTGGTTCGTCCACATCCCGGGTCTC
>JACIWP010000302.1 GCA_014360855.1 Anaerolineae bacterium | reverse complement strand
GATAAGACCTTCGTGATCGCCGCCGTCAGCGTCGTCTTGCCATGATCAATATGACCAATCGTCCCCACATTCACATGCGGCTTGGTCCGCTCAAATTTCGGCTTGGCCATTGTACGCTCTCCTTCTCCGTGTTAGAATGCAACATGGTGCGATAACGATTGAGATGATGAACCCCGACCGAGGGGCGCAAACTCTATCATTATATCGCGCTGGGGCGGAATCGCAAATTTTTACCCCCTCGCTTTCCCTTATATGCCCCCCAGCAACAGCCGCTCCAGGATCTCCTGGGGGACCGGGGCGTAATGGTCGAACTCCATGGTAAAGTTGCCCCGTCCCTGGGTCAGCGAGCGCAGGTCTGTCGCGTAGCCGAACATCTCTGCCAGCGGGACGAAGGCATCAATGGCCTGGGCATCGCCGGCCCGGGGCGACATGGCCTGAATGTCCCCGCGGCGAGCAGCCAGGTCGCCGATCACGTCCCCGGTGAAGCTCTCCGGCACCACCACCTCGACCTTCATGACAGGCTCCAGGAGCACCGGGCCGGCATGCTCCAGCGCCTCGCGCATGGCGTTGCTCGCCGCCACCTTGAAGGCCGGTTCCGTGGCAGATTCGGGGACGAAGGTGGCATCCACCAGCACGACCCGTACATCCACCATGGGATAGCCGGCCAAGGCGCCGCTTTCCAGCGATTCCATGGCGCCGGCCTTCACCGCTTCCACATACTGCGGCGGCAGTTGCTCCGGCTTCAGCCGGCTCTCGAAGATGTTGCCCTGGCCGCGTTCTGCCGGCCCCACCTCCAGCACTACCCGGGCGTACTGCTCCTTGGTGCCCGTGTGCCGCTGGAAGACCCCTTCCTGCGTCACTGTGCGGGTGAGGGTCTCGCGATACGCCACCTGCCGGCGGCCCACATGCACACCCACGTGGAACTCCCGCATCATGCGGTCAATCAGCACCTCCAGGTGCAGCTCACCCATCCCGGAGATGAGCGTCTGGCCGGTGCTGTCATCCACACGTACCTGGAACGTCGGGTCTTCCTCGGCGAGCCTCTGCAGGGCCTCGGCCAGCTTGTCCTGGTCCGCCTGGGTCTTGGGTTCGATGGCCACCGAGATGACCGGCTCCGGGAAGCGGATGGATTCCAGGACGATGGGCGCATCGGCGGAGCAGATGGTGTCGCCGGTAAAGGTTTCTTTGAACCCGACGATGCCGGCGATATCGCCGGCCAAAAGCTCATCCAGGTCCTCGCGCCGGTTGGCGAACATGCGTACGATGCGGCCGATGCGCTCCTTGCGCCCTCGGGTGGTGTTCTGCACGGCCATGCCGGGGCGCAGGGTACCCGAATAGAGCCGCACGTAGCACAGCCGGCCCACATAGGGATCGCTGACGATCTTGAAGGCCAGGCCGGCGACGGGGCCGTTCTCATCGGGTGTTCGGGTCTCGACCTGATTGGTCTGCGGGTTGAAGCCCTGTATAGGGGGGATATCCAGAGGCGAAGGCAGGTAATCCACGATGGCATCCAGCAGAGGCTGGACGCCCTTATTGCGAAGGGCCGCGCCGCACAGCACCGGCACAAGGGCGTACAACAGCGTGGCCTTTCGCAACGCTCGGCGGACTTCCTCGGGGGTGATGGGCTGATTTTCGAGATACTTTTCCATCAGCTCATCGTCGAACTCGGCCACGGCTTCCAACAGTTCCTCGCGTGCCTGGGCGACCTCCTCTTCCAGGTCGGCCGGCACGTCGAGGATCTCGTATTCCGAGCCCATCTCATCACGATAGACCAGCGCCTTGTTCGTGATGAGATCGACTACCCCCGAGAAACTATCTTCTACGCCGATGGGAACCTGCAGCGCAACAGGTCGAGCGCCGAGCCGATCTTTGATCATGTCGATCGTGCGCCGATAGTTGGCCCCCACCCGGTCCATTTTGTTAACGAAGCAGATGCGCGGTACCGAGTACCGGTCTGCTTGGCGCCAAACCGTCTCTGACTGCGGTTCGACGCCGTTGACAGCATCGAAGATCACGACACCCCCGTCCAGCACCCGAAGACAGCGCTGGACTTCGGCGGTGAAATCAATATGGCCAGGGGTATCAATGATGTTAATCTGATGCCCACGCCAGAAGCAGGTGATGGTCGCGGCGGTGATGGTAATCCCCCGCTCGCGCTCCTGCTCCATCCAATCCGTGACGGTGGTCCCTTCGTCAACGTAGCCGATGCGATGGGTCCGTCCGGTGTAGTACAGCATCAATTCGGTTGTCGTGGTCTTGCCCGCATCGATGTGCGCAATGACCCCGATATTGCGCACTCGATCCAGAGGTACGTCGCGCGGCATAGTCAGCTCCCATCGACAAAGTCCTCAACGACGACGCGGCCGACACGACAACCGAAGAGCTAGCTACGAGCTACCAGCGGTAGTGAGCAAAGGCGCGGTTGGCCTCTGCCATCTTGTGCGTATCTTCTTTCTTTTTAATGGACGCACCCGTGCCGTTATAGGCATCGAGTAACTCGTTGGCAAGCTTCTCGGCCATCGTCTTGCCCGGCCGCTTTCGTGCAGACTGAATGATCCAGCGCATAGCCAGAGCCATACTGCGATGCGGCTCGACCTCGACTGGCACCTGGTAGGTGGCGCCGCCGACGCGCCGGGGCCGCACTTCGACCACGGGCATCACCTCGCGCACGGCGCGCTCGAACACTTCCAGCGCCGGCTTGCCGGTGCGCTGGGCGATGATATCCATGGCCTGGTAGACAATGCGTTCCGCCAGACTTTTCTTGCCGCGCTGCATGACCCTGTTGATGAACTTGGCAACCATGACGCTGTTGTATTTGACGTCAGGCGGAATCTCACGTCGCTCAGGACGATTGCGTCTTGGCATTTCCCACTCCTAACCGTTCCGTCCGAAGTACAATGTTAGCTCGTCAGATTTTGACGATGATTACTTAGGGCGTTTGGCGCCGTACTTGGAGCGGCCGCGCCGGCGGTTCTCGACGCCGGCGGCATCCAGGGCACCGCGCACGATATGATAGCGCACACCAGGCAGGTCCTTGACGCGGCCACCGCGCACCAGCACTACCGAGTGTTCCTGCAGGTTGTGGCCGATGCCCGGGATGTACGCCGTCACCTCAATACCGTTCGTCAACCGCACGCGGGCAATCTTGCGCAGTGCCGAGTTGGGCTTCTTCGGCGTCATGGTGCGCACCTGGGTGCACACACCGCGCTTCTGAGGGTTGCCCTTCGGCAGGCGCATCAATTTGCCCTTCAAGGCGTTGTACGAGAACTGCAGTGCCGGCGCCTTTTCCTTCTTGCGCAACGGCTTCCGCCCTTTCCGCACGAGTTGATTGATGGTCGGCAAGGTCCTACTCCTTTTCTAGGTGTTGAACTACTGCTTTCCCCTGTATTGCATCGGCAAGGCCCTCAGAGAGACGTTCTTGAGGGCCTTGCACTACTCGC
>JACIWP010000301.1 GCA_014360855.1 Anaerolineae bacterium | reverse complement strand
CGGCTATTGTACCACAAAAGCGGGGAAAGCTTAAACGGCCATTTTCAACCCCTTTGATTTCAAGGTTAAAACGACCGGATAGTACCAAAATCGAATTGACTTAACGTAAAGGCAAGGGTATAATGGGAGCACAGGGATGCTGTTCGCGGTGTCAGCGCGTTCTGGAACAGGGCGCGCCGGCAATCCTGTGCGTACGACGTCGGGATCGGCCGCCGGGCAGAGCTGTCGGCGCTGTATTTCAGCCGAAAAAGGATATGGGCACATGGCACTCAAGGGAAACCTGCGAGACTTCAGCGTCACCCAACTGCTGAACCTGATCAACCTGGCGCACAAGACGGGCGCGCTGACCATCGAATCGGACGGCACGACGGCGCGCATGTACTTCAAGGAAGGCCGGCTCCTGCATGCCTCCATCGCCGGCCAGGACGACCAGCTCACCGCCATCCTCCAGAAGGCCGGCAAGCTCACCCCCGAACAAGCCCAGATCATCCGCACCCGCTCCCAGGTGCACACCGACAAGGAGCTGGGCCTCCTGCTCATCACCGCCGGCTACCTGTCCCAGGACGATATCCTCTCCAGCGTCAAACAGCACGTCCTGGACGTCGTCTATTACCTCTTTCCCCTCACGAACGGCCGCTTCCATTTCGAGCCGGACCAGCTCCCGCCGGCGGACCGCATCACCGTCTCGCTGGACCTGGAAAGCATCATTATGGAGGGAAGCCGGCGCATCAAGGAATGGGAACGCCTCCAGGAAGAACTGCCCGACCTGGACGTGGTGCTGAAATTTGCTGATCGACCCCGCACCTCTCTGCGCCATATCAACCTGAACGTGGATGAATGGCGCGTCATTTCTTTCATCAATGGGCGCAACACCATCCGCCAGATCGCCCAGCACAACGGCATGAGTGAGTTCCAGATTCGCAAAATCGTATACGGACTGCTGTCGGCCGGGCTGGTGGAGTTGGTGGAGCCGGCGGAGCAGAGGCGCAGGGCGGCGGAGGCAGTGCCGGCGGGCAAGCCGGCCGCGCCGGTACAGCCGCCGGCGGTGAAACGCAATATCATCATGCGCATTATTGACCGTATTCGCGGCATCTAGCACATCCTGCACCACGGGGAAGCATCATGCAAAACGTCAAAATTGTCATCACCGGGCCGTTCGCCGCCGGCAAAACCGAATTCATCCGCAGTATCAGCGAGATTAATGTCGTCTCCACGGAGCGGCGCATCTCCGACAACAGCCGGGTGGTCAAGGAAGAGACCACGGTGGCCATGGACTTCGGCCGCATCACCATTGACCAGGACCTGGTGCTCTATCTTTTCGGCACGCCCGGCCAGAAGCGCTTCGATTTCATGTGGGAGATCCTCTCGGAGGGCATGCTGGGCTTTGTGCTGATGGTGGACAGCACGAAATCGGAGACCTTCCGGGAGGCGCGCCAGATCCTGGACGTGTTCAAGAAATATGCCGGCGTCCCCTACGTGGTGGCCGCCAACAAGCAGGACCTGCCCGACGCCTGGAGCCCAGAGGACCTGCGCATCGCCTTGCGCATCAACAGCGACGTCAAGGTCCTGCCCTGTGTGGCGCGGGATAAGGAGAGCGTCAAGCACGTACTGCTGGAACTGCTGTACACCATCCTGGAATCCCTGGAGGAAGGGGTGAGCTGAGGATATGCCCTCCATCGTCACGGAACGCGGTGTGGTGCACTATGAGACGGTGGGGCGCGGCCGGCCGGTCATCCTCCTGCACTGCTGGTTGGGATCCTGGAACAACTGGCGCGATACGATGGAGGTGCTGTCGCGCAGTTTTCGGGTGCATGCCCTCGATTTCTGGGGCTTCGGCGAGTCCTCCAAACAACCGCGCTATGATATCAGCGATTACGTCTTCATGGTGGAGGCCTTTATGGACCGGCTGGGCATCGAGACCGCGCCGGTCTTCGGCCATTCCATGGGCGGCAGTGTGTCGCTCTGCGTGGCGCTGAAATATCCCGAACGGGTGACGCGGGTGGCCATTGTCGGCTCGCCGGTGGTGGGTTCTTCCCTCTCGTTCTGGCTGAAGGTCGCCGGCAAACAGCCTTTCGGCTGGCTGGCCTGGAACACGCCCTTTTTCCTGCCGGCGGTGATGCGGCTGTACGCACCCTGGATCGCGCGCGATCATCGGCGCTGGTACCGCATGTTCATCCAGGACATCAGCCGCACCACCATGCAGGCCTTCTCGTACAGCATCGGTTCGCTGGCCAAGATGGACCTGCGGCCCTATTTGCACCAGTTCACCATGCCGGTGCTGGGCATCTTCGGCCGGCATGACAACATCGTCAACCCGAACCAGGCCGAGCTGGTGGAGCAAATGCCGCGCGGCCGCAGTGTCATCTTCGAGCATTCGCGCCATTACCCCATGCTGGACGAGAGCGAGCGCTTCCACCAAGTCCTGCTGGAGTTCCTGCAGGCGCCGGCATGAGGGGATATGGGCACAGGTCTTGGGGGTTGGTCGCGGGGACGCGCCTAGGAAATCATAGATGAGATGGTGCTGGCATGACGGGACCACTGCTGAAGCTGGAGCCGGACGCCCCGCGGTATTATTATTCCAACCGCATGGCACGGGCATATCTGCTGGGTCTGGAGGAGGTGCTGGGGAAGAACGGGGTACATGCCCTGCTCAATTACGCCGGCCTGCGCCACCGCGTCAACAATTATCCGCCCAATGACCTGGCGCTGGGGTTCGAGTTCGCGGAGTTCTCCGGCATCCAGCAGGCGCTCGAGGAGATCTACGGCCGGCGCGGCGGGCGGGCGCTCGCCAAGCGCGCCGGCCGCGCCACCTTCAAGTACGGCCTGCGGGAGTTCGAGGGGGTCATCGGCATCGCCGACCTGGCCCTGCGCCTGATACCGCTGGGGCTGAAGCTGAAAATCGGCGCCGAGACCTTTGCCGGCATCTTCAACCGCTTCAGCGACCAGATTGTGGTGCTGGAGGAGCACGAGGATCACTATATCTGGAGCAATGAGCGCTGTGCGGTCTGCTGGGGCCGGCACAGCCAGGACCCGTGCTGTGACGTGGCGGTGGGCATCCTGGAGGAAGGCCTGCACTGGGTCAGCGGCGGGCAGGATTTCCGCGTCGAGGAGATCGCCTGTATCGCGCGCGGGGACCCGGCCTGCCGCTTCTACATCCCGAAGAAGCCGGCGCGCTGAGCCGGCCTCGCGGCGGGCAATTGGGTGAGGAAGATGAAAAAGGTCATCATTCGCGATCGGCGGAAAATCGCTCCTTTCAATGAGCCGGCGCGCGACCTGCGGGTGATGAACAAACCCCTCTGGCTCTGGCAGCGCGACGTCCTGGCGCCGTACTGCACGCACGAGATCGTCGTCGACTCGCTGGAGGAGATCCCGCCGGACGACGAGGAAACCCTGGCCTACCAGGATAATCTCTTCTTCGATGCCCCTTTTGTAGAGGCCTTT
>JACIWP010000300.1 GCA_014360855.1 Anaerolineae bacterium | reverse complement strand
GAGGCGCTGGCCGGCGGAGCCGCCTGAATGGTGGACCCCATCAACAGGAGCATCACCAGCACCAGTACCAGGGAAACCAACACCTTGCGATTTTTGCTGGAAGTCATTGCGTGCCTCCTTTCTCAAGCACAGCACCGGTGGGTGGGCGAACCCTTGCGCCAGGCCAAATAACCGATTTCGTCAAGTTCTATTATACATCAGAAGTGCCCTCAAGTCAATACTATACATAAAATTCCTGATCATTTTCCCGGCAGTGCCGGCATCGCGCCGGCGCAGGACGGGCGACGCGCCGCAGATCGGTCCGCCGTTCGAAGGGGCGGAACGCTCAACCGCGGCTTCCAATGTAGAGGCGATCAGCCAGCGACCCCATCCCCACGCCCCTTCCCCGCCGGCAAGGAAGGGGCCAAGGGCCGGGGTATGTCCCAGCAACCTCCAACATGAGCTCGGCATATAGGCGGCTACCACCGGGCCTTTATCCCCTGGCGCGCGGCGCGACAAGGACTCTCTATATCCCTTTGTTTGACATTCCCCGCCGCGTCCGCATAATGAGGATGTCTCGGACATTTCTGCCATGAGGATAGTGCAACATGCCCAGGGTTTTTGCCGGCGGCCGTTCGTTCGACGTCTCTGCCGTGCTGTTTGATAAGGACGGCACCCTGTTCGACTTCAAGGCCATGTGGATGTACCTGTTCCTGCGCTATGTCGCCCGGCTGAAGGAGATCGCCGGCGCGGACGAATCGCTGGTGCAGGAGCTGTATGCCAGCATGGGGGTCTCCCGCGACGGATCTACCATTGACCCCATGGGTCCGCTGGCGCTGGCGACGACCTCCGAAATCCGCGCCATCCTGGCCGCGGTCCTCTACCGCCATGGGCATCCCTGGGGAGAGGCTACGGCCATCGTGCAGGAGGCGACGGAGGGGTTTGTCTGGCCGGCCCTCAGCGAGCTTTCGCATCCCATCGGCGACCTGGTGCGCTTGTTCCGGGAACTGCGCGAGGCCGGCCTGCGCATCGCCGTGGTGACCACCGACAAGCGCGAGCGCACCCGGCAGATGCTGGAGCTGGCCGGCGTCTGGCCCCTGGTGGACGCGCTGGCCGGCGAGGAGGATGTGATAGCGCCCAAGCCGGCGCCGGACGGCATCCTGACCGTCTGCGAGCGCCTGGGCATCGCGCCGGCGCAGGCCCTGATGGTGGGGGATTCGCCGGCCGATATGCTGGCCGGGAGAGCGGCCGGCACCGCCGGCTGTGTGGGCGTCACCAGCGGCATCGGCCGGCGTGAGGACCTGGAGCCTTACGCCGATGTGGTGATCGAATCGGTGCAGGAACTGCGCGCCGAAAAATAACGGGCGGGAGGATTCTCCGCCTCCCGCCCGCAGGCGCATCACTGCGATGCCGGCGCGACTGCCGCCGCCAGCTCCACTTCGCGCGCCGCTCGCTGTCCCTCCTCCACCTTCACCGTGGTCAACAGGAGCATGCCTCCGATGAAGAAGATGATCAGGGAGACAATGCTCAGCCGGCTGGAGCCGGTGAGCTGTCCCACCACGCCGAAGAGGAAGGGGCCGGCGATGCCGGCGATCTTGGAGCTGATGTCGTAGAAGCCGAAGAACTCGGCGGTCTTGGTCTTGGGCACCATGGTGCCGAAGAGGGAGCGGCTGAGGGCCTGACTGCCGCCCTGCACCAGACCAACCGCGCCGGCCAGCACCCAGAAGTGCCAGGCGGTGCTCATGAAATAGCCGGCGATGGAGATCAGGGTGTAGACCCCCAGGGCCAGGAAGATGGAAGATTTGGTGCCCAGCTTGCGGGCCAGCCGGCCGAACAGGATGGAGAAGGGGACGCCCACGAACTGCGTCAGCAGCAGGGCCCCGACCAGATCGGTGGTGCCGATGCCGATTTCGGCGCCGTAAATGGTGGCCATCTTGATGATGGTGCCGATGCCGTCGTTGTACAGCCAGAAGGCGACCAGGAACTTGGTCAGCTCGCGATAGCGGCGGATATCGCGGAAGGTCTGCGCCAGCCGGCGGAATCCCCCCACCACCGGGTTCACCCCCTCTGTAATGTCCCCGCTGGCCGGCGGCTCCGGCACCGTCCGCAGCAGAGGGATAGAGAACACCCCCCACCACACGGCCACCGTCAGGAAACTGACGCGAATGGCCATCTCCGCGTTCGGCAGTCCGAACACCTTCGGGAACATGATCATGGCCAGGTTGATGGCCAACAGCAGGCCGCCGCCCAGATAGCCCATGGCATACCCCTTGGTGGAGACCTGGTCAATATCCTGCGGGCGGGCCACATGCGGCAGTAGGGAATCATAGAAGATGTTCGCGCCGCTGAACCCGATCTCCGCCATGATGACGAAGATGGAGGCCTTCAACCAGTCGCCGGTGGAGACGAAATAGAGCAGGCCGGTGAAGACGATGCCGATGGCGGCGAAGATGGCCAGCAGGCGCTTCTTGATGCCGGCGAAATCGGCGATGGCCCCCAGGATGGGCGCCATGATCGCTCCGATGAACAGGGCGATGGAGGTGGTATACGCCCAGTAGACGGTGGCCAGGTTGCCGGGCAGGGTGGCGCCGGCGACGGTGCTGTAGAACGGCGGCAGGACCGCGGCCATCACGGTGGTGACGAAGGCCGAGTTCGCCCAGTCGTACATGCACCAGGCGTTGACGATCTTCTTGTACGCTTTCTCGCTCAGCTCATGCATGGGTTCACGCTCCGGGTTGAGGATGGATGTGCTGAAGCTTCGGACAGCCGAATCGGGGGAGGAAACGCGGCACCTGCCGCTGGTACTGCTGATACGCCGCGCCGAATTCCGCCACCAGCCGGCGCTCTTCATGAATGGAACCGAGGTAGAAATACAGGCTGACCAGGGCCGTCAGGAGCAGGCGGTTGACGGTCATATCCGGGTTCAGCCAGAGGAAGAGCATGGAGAAGGTGTAAATGGGGTGCCGCATACAGCGGTACAGGCCGGCCGTCTGGAGCTGGGAGGGCCCGGCCGGCTCCGGGCGGAGCAGGGAGGTGATGCCGAGAAAGCGCAGGCCGCTCATCTGCCAGCCGGCGACAGCGAAGCCGGCGGCCGCCAGTAGCTGGCCGGCGCGCATCAACCAGCGCCACGGCGCCGGCACGCTGTAGAGGGACGCGTCCGGCGAGGTATATGCCAGCCAGAGCAGGGGCAGGAGGCTGAGGAGCGCGAAGCCGCTGTAGGCCGGCCGGTACCAGCGGTCAGCGGCGGGCCCGAACAGCCGGCGCGCCAGCGCCTTGGCCGGCAGGCTGGCCAGCAGGCTGTGCAGGCCGGCCCACAGGGCGAAGGCTACTGCCAGAACGGCAGAACATACCAGCATGCGCACGTCCCTGAAGAGGATAGAAAATGGGAAAACCTATCCCGCCAATCATCTCACCCTCCGCCATGATAAAATAGGCTTCCCATGTTGTCAATGTCTCCTTAAGA
>JACIWP010000299.1 GCA_014360855.1 Anaerolineae bacterium | reverse complement strand
CCCTTCCATCTCGATGCCCAGGTCCTCGATGCCCAGACCGTCGGTGTAGGCCGTGCGGCCGGTAGAGAGCAGGACCAGCTCGCCCTCGGCGAAGCCGGGCTTACCCTTCATCTCGTATTCGACGCGCAGTGTGCCGGCGTCGGTCTGTACAATCTGCTTGAAGTCCACGCCGATGGTGATTTCCGTCCCCTGCTTGGCCAGCAGGGAGCGGTAGCGCTTGGCGAGCTGGTCATCGGTGTCCTTCAGGAAGGTCTTTCGGCCCAGCACGGTTACCTTGGTGCCCAGGGCGGTGAAGATGCTGGCGAATTCGATGCCTACCACACTCCCGCCGATGACCACCATGGAGCGGGGGAGTTGGGTGATTTTCAGCAGTTCGTCGGAGGTGATGACGCCGGGCAGGTTCGCGCCAGGGATAGAGAGCCGCGCCGGCACGCTCCCCGTGGCGATGATGAGCTTGCGGCATTCCACCTCGGTCTCACCGTTCACCAGCACCTTATTGGGGGAGAGGATGCGCCCCTTGCCCTTGATGACGGTGATGCCGTGGCTGGCCACCAGGTGCTCCACACCGCTGACCAGCGTCTCCGTGACCTCGTCCTTGCGCGCCATGAAGCGCTGGAAATCCAGGCGCGGGGTACCGTCAATCTCGATGCCCCATTCCCGGGCGCGGTGCAGGACGTGCAGGTACATCTCCGCCTGGCTGACCATGGCTTTGGTGGGGATACAGCCGCGGTTCAGACAGGTTCCGCCGATGCGGTCCATCTCGATGAGGGCAACCCGGGCGCCGAGCTGGCGGGCGCGGATGGCGGCGACGTAGCCTCCCGGGCCTCCGCCGATGATGGCCAGGTCATACACGGTGCTCTCCGCGGTCATGATATCTGCTCCTCCTTCGTGGAAGATGTTTGGCTGTCGTTTGCTTGGTTGGCATTCGGGGCGCCGGCGGTCAGCTCTGCCACCAGCCGCTCCAGCAGGGCGCGTTCGCCGGCGGCATCGGTGATCTCCCCATCTATCCAGGCCGCCCGCAGGCGTTCCAATATCTGCCGGTACACCGGCCCGGGCTTGATGCCCAGTTCCCGGAGGGCGCGGCCATCGGCCAGCGGCTTAATATCGCGCAGGCGCCGCAGGAACAGCTCGATGCGCTGGCGCACCAGCCAACTGTCCTGCACCACATAGCCGATGAAGAGCGCCGGCTCATCGAACGGCTCCAATAGGGCGTAAATCTCACTGCGTTTCAGGCGTGGAGCATCCAGTTGGGGAAGGACCTCGCGCAGGGCCAGCACCTGCCGCACCAGCATAGCCTCGCCGCGCATGATGCGCAGGGATTCCAGGAAGGACTCCGCATCCTGGCGCGGGGAGCGATACAGGAGCATTGCCAGGTACAGCCCTTCCGGGCGGTACCTCTCCACATGGAACAGCCGGGAGTTGCCCTCAGGATGTTCCGGGAGCGGGCTGAAGCGCTTCAGCTCCTGGCGCAGTCGGCCGGCCATCTCCATGAACCAGTCGTCCACCGTCAGCGCCGGATGGACGCGGGAGAGCAGTCCCAGCTCATCCAGCCGGCGCAGGGCGCGCTCCGGCTCCGCCTCCGCCAGGATGAGATACAGCTCGTGGCGGATGCGTTCCGGTGTGGTGCGTGTCAACAGGTCCTGCGCGTTGCGCATCAACTGCTCCGTGCGGGGTTCGATGCGGAACCCCAGCCGCTGTTCCAGCCGCACCGCTCTCAGCATGCGGGTCGGGTCCTCGACGAAGCTCAAACTGTGCAGGACGCGGATCAGCTTACGGCGCAGGTCCGACTGCCCGCCGAAGAAGTCCAGCAGTTCGCCGTAGCGCTCGCCGTTCAGGCAGATGGCCAGCGTGTTGATCGTAAAGTCGCGGCGGTGCAGGTCCTGGCGGATGGAACTGCGCTCCACCTGGGGGAGGGCGGTGGGATGTTCGTAGAACTCGACCCGCGCTGTGGCGAAGTCCAGCGTGCCGATATCTTTCAGCTCCGGGTCGTTCGGGTCGGGAAGCCATTTGGCGGTGCCAAAGCGGGCATGGGAGCGGACGCGGCCGCCGATGCGTTCGGCCAGCCGGCGCGCCAGCTTGATGGCATCGCCCTCCACCACCAGGTCAAGGTCTAGGTTGGGGATGCCCAGCAGGAGGTCGCGCACAAAACCGCCCACCACGTACAGCGAGTAACCCATCTCGTCGGCGAGCTGGCCGGCCAGCCGCAGGATTTCCTCCAGCTTGGGCGGCAGGGCCTGTGACAGGCGCTGGGCCAGGTCCTGGGCTTGGGGCGGCCGGCGGCGTGGCGCGCTCCACAATTTAATGAGGTCGGTGCGGGTGACGATGCCGATGGGCCGGCCGTCCTTGACCACCGGCACCTGCCCGACGCCATATTCCATCATGATGCGCTGTAGCTCTTCCACCGAGCTTTCCGGGGTCACCTGGATAGCGCCGGGGGTCATGTACAGGCTGACCGGCGCATCCCCGAGCTTCAACTGCATGGCGCGGTCAATCTCCCGGCGGGTCAGCACACCCACCACCCGGCCGTTCTCCACGACGGGGAAGCCCTCGTGGCCCAGCCGGCTCATCAAAGCCGCGGCCTCGGCGACCGTGGCGCTGGCATCCAGGGTATGGACGCCGAAGGACATGATCTCGCCGACGGTGGTGGCCGGCTGGACATATCGCTCCAGCAGTTCCAGCAGGCGATCATGGACTTCCCGCAGGGAGAGGCCGCGGATGACAGCGGCGGCGGCGCGTCCGTGGCCGCCGCCCTCGAAATTGGCCGCGATGCGGCCCACGTCAATATCATCGGTGGAAGAGCGCGCCACCATCTGGATGTGCTCGTTCATCTGCACGAGGATGAACAAGGCATCCGGGTCAAAGAGGTCGCGCAGTTTGTGGGCCAGGGTGGAGACCTCCTCCACGCGGGCGCCGGCGCGCGCCATACTGATGATGACCGTATGGCCGGCGAATTGGTACGGCTCCGCTTCCTGCACCAGGTGGTTGTACAGCTCCCGCTGTTCGGGGCTGAGCGGGTACTGCATGAAATCATTGACGACCGTCAGGTTGGCCCCCCGGTCCAAGAGCCAGGCGGCGGCGCGCAGATCGCGCGAGGTGGTGGTGCCGTAGGTCAGGTTGCCGGTGTCCTCGTAGATTCCCAGCAGGAGCAGAGTGGCTTCGATGGGAGTGACGGGAATAGAAGCGCCGGCGATTTGCTCGACGAAGATCGTGGTGGTGGCGCCCACTTCCTCAATGTGGGCCTGCACGCGGCCGTTCAGCTCCTGCGCCAGGGGATGATGGTCGATAATGCGGACAGGGGTGGATGGCCCCATGCCCTTGATGGGGGAAATGGCCTGAGTATCCACCAGGATGACCTCTTCGATGGGCCGGCGCGGCAGATCCTCCAGCCGCACAAAGGGCAGTTCATCCCAATAAAGGGTCAGGAAGTCGCGCACATTGCGGTTCGGATGGCGC
>JACIWP010000298.1 GCA_014360855.1 Anaerolineae bacterium | reverse complement strand
AAAGGGCAGTTCATCCCAATAAAGGGTCAGGAAGTCGCGCACATTGCGGTTCGGATGGCGCGGCACAACGGGCAGGGCGTTGGGATGCAGTTTCCACGCCCCGAGCTGGGCGGCGATGGCATCAAAATCGGTGTTTTCGTGGGTCAGGATAACGATCATCGCGCTGTACCTGATATCAGCCGGCGCCGGCCGCCGGCCCGCTTGCCAGCAGGTCCTCCACCACGCTGAGGCTCTCGCGCAGTGCTTGTACCGAGCGAACCTTCCAGGTCACGGTGGTGATTTCCCGCTCCTCGTGCAGGAAGCGAAACTCGAAGCCGGCGCGCTGGAACCGCCGGCCGCGCGGCGGCATGGTGAGCAGGGTCTCCGTGAGACGCACGCGCCCGCCGGCGTCCACCACAATCTCCCGCACGTAGTCCCCGCGCTCCCGCCGGCCGATCACGGTACTGCCGGCGTGCACGTCATAGCCGGCCTCGCTCAGCATGCCGGCGCAGGCCGTCAAATCCAACGCAACCACACCTTCCTCAGACATTCGTTCCCTCAATCGTTTGCCGGCGTCAGTATCTCGATCTGGGCCGGCTCCTCCACCACGATTTCCGGCCACCCCCGATACAGCTTGATCAGGCCGTGCACCCGGATGGTCTTGCCGAAATAGTACTGGTCGGGCGGCGCCGGCCATTTGCCATAATCGCTCGGGAAAATCACCACCTTGAAGTTATGCTCCTGGTCCGCGTTTCCCATCAGCCAGATGACCCTGCCGCTGTTATACACGTGCGTGACGGTGAGCCGCACCCAGGCTTCCTGGCCGATGTACTGGCCGGCTTGGGTGTGGTCAATTTCCGCCGGCTCGGCTCCTTCTCGCAGGCTGACCCGTGCGCCTGCCCAATCCTGGGCGAAGGTCCGGCTCAGCTCGGCGATGACCTGCGGGTCTGTGACGGCCAGGCCCAGCTCCCGGTTAAAGTCCAGGGAAGTGGCGGTCAGGTTGTGCGAACCCAGGTAGGCCACCCGGTCATCCACGATAAACATTTTGGCATGAATGTACGGAGTTGACAAATAGCGCACCTGGGCGCCGGCCTCGCGCAGGGCCTGCCGGCCCGGCTCATTCGGGTCTCGCTCCAGCGGGGTCTGGGGGGAAGAGAGTAGGCGCACCTGTACGCCGCGGGCCAGACAGCGCAACAGCACCGCAATCACTTCCTCATCTTGCAGGGACTGCTCTTCCAGGTCAACGCTCTGCTGGGCGGCGTTCAGCATTCCTAGGATGCGCTGGCGGCCGTTGTCCGGCGACCAGATGAGCCGGGCACCGCGCAGGTCCACGCCGGCGCGCCCCCAATCCGCCTCAAAGACGCGCAGTACTTCGGCCACATCCTCCGCATGGTTGTCCAGCAAGGCGAAATCCCGGTTCTTCGAAAACGTGGAAGCGGTCAGGTTTCCCGTCAGGATAATCAGCCGGGAGCGGTCAATCACTACCGCTTTGGCATGGGTATAGCGGAACACGGGGTTGCCCCACTGGATGGAGACGCCGGCCTCGCGCAGTTCCTGCGCGACTTGGGCGTTGCCGGCGCCGCCGCCGAAGGGTTCCTGCTCCAGTATGACCCGGACGTCCACGCCGCGGCGCGCCGCGCGCTGCAGGGCTTCGATGACTCTTGTATCGCTGAGCAGATACATGTACATGTGGATGGACGAACGCGCGCCTTCCAGCTCCGTCAGGAGGGGCGAGGCGCCGGCGTCGGGAAAGCGCCAGAGCGTGGGGGCCGGCGTCGGCGGAGGCGGAGAAGTTGGGGCCGGCGTGGCCGTGGGCGCAGGGGGCGTCGCCGACGGAGTGGCAGTGGGTGTGCTGGTGCGCGTGACGGCGGTCGGCGAGGCTGTAGGCGAGGGCGCCGGCGTCCCCGGCACAGCGGCCGGCAGACAGGCGCTCGCCATCAACGCCAGGATCAGGGCCGCGGCAAGCCAGCGGAAAATGGAGGACGCTTTCGGGATAAAGGAGCGCGGTGCGGTGGACATAGCGGCGCGGTTCCTCAGGAGTCGGCCGGCGCATCTGCTCGCGAGGGGGCCGTGGATAGATGCCTTTCGTTGGCGAAACCTGGGATGGTGGATAACAGCCCCAGGAACATCAGGACGGCGCCGGTCAGGTACGGGAGGAAGAGGGACACGTCCAGCAGGGCGCCGGCGGCAATGGGGCCGGCGATGCGTCCCAGGCTCATGAAGGCATTGTTCAGTCCCATGGCGATGCCCTGAGGAAGGTGGGTGCGTTTGGAAATGAGCGAGGACACGGACGGCCTCAACAGGGCATTGCCGAACACGAAGATAGATGTGGTCAGCAGAACCGTGGGCAGTGACGCGGCAAGCAGCATGGTGGCAAAGCCGATGGCGCTCACTAACAGGGAGGTGCGGATGACCCGTACTTCGCCCAGCCGGCGCGTGGCCGGCCCGGTCAGCAATCCCTGCACCAGCGCGGTGGTCAGCCCGACCACGGTCATGATCATACCCACCTGCGTGGTGCCGTAACCGTAGCGGCGCAGGGCATACAGGCCGAAAATGGCCTCGAAATTGGTCAGGGCAAAGCTCAACAGGAACGCCAGGAAAAGGAGATATCCGATGGGGCTGAAAAGTGCCTGCCAGAGCTGGCCCAGGTCCACAGTGTGCAGTTTGCCGGCCTTGCCCACCCGCCGCTCCGGCGGCAGGGACTCTGGCAGGAACAGGTACACCAGTACGAGGATGATGAGGGAGATGCCGGCGGCGGCGAAGAAGGGGGCAGACAGCCCAAAGCGCGCCATCACACCGCCGATGCCCGGTCCCAGCGTCATCCCCACGCCCATAGCGGCCCCCAGGATGCCCATGCCGCCGCCGCGATTCTCTTCAGAGGTGGTGTCGCTGATGAAGGCCATGGCGGCGGGGAAGGTGGCGGCGGAGAGGATGCCGGACAGGGCACGCGCCGCGTAGAGCATCCAGAGCTGTGTGGAGAGGCCGAACAGCACCTGCGCCAGAGCGTTGCCCACGATGCCGATCATGATGACTGGCCGGCGGCCGATGCGGTCCGACACATCTCCCCACATGGGGGAGAAGATGAACTGCATGGCGGCGAAAATGGCCATGATGAGGCCAAGGTCCGCGCCGCTGGCCCCCATGCGTTCGACATAGAAGGGCAGGATGGGGATAATGATGCCGAACCCCAGCATGATAATGGCCAGCGCGCAAAACAAGATGATCAGGTTGCGTTTTTCCTCAGGGCTTCCGCGAAACATGAATTATATATCCTTCGATACGAGTGACTTCATAAACAATACTTATAGCACTTTTACGGAGAAGAGGCAAAACCTGGCGCCATTCCGTTGGCGGATTCACCGTTGCGAGGGTACCGCGCCGCGGTGCCCTTACCTCTCGGCGGCCGGCATTTTCGGCGCCTGTCCCGTCCTATGTTATAATACGGGCATGTCGATCGTCTTGCTGGAAGATATCGGGAA
>JACIWP010000297.1 GCA_014360855.1 Anaerolineae bacterium | reverse complement strand
ACATCGTATCCGCCAGGCTGTACCAGCACCACCACTGTACCAGACGGTTCCCATCTGCGGAATAGCCCAGCTCCGCCTCGGTCAGCGTCAGGAACAGGTCGAATGTGCCGTACATGAATGTCTGCACCCGGGTGGGCTCGAAGCCGTATTCCGCCGGCATCAGCACGCCGTATTCCGAGACCACGAGGGGCGTATCCCGCTGTCCCCGCTCCGCCATCCAGCGCCGGAAGGCGATGAGCTGTTCCCGAAAGATGTCCAACCGGTCGTGGTCGTCGATCTCGTAGAGGATGCCGGCGTCCTCCTCGAAACCGGGCGGGATGCTCACTCCCCAGGAATCGCGCTCCTCCCGCAGGATGAAATTATGGATATTCCAGATGTCCACCGGCATGGGGGCGCCAAAGCGTCCCTCATATTCGGCCAGCACCCGCTCCAGGTAGCGCAGGCGCAGGGGAGTGGGTTGGGACACGCCGGCGATGGCCACCTGCGCCGAGGGGTCGGCCGATTTGATGAGCTGATACAGCTCATGGTACAACCCGGCATAGCGCTCCGGCGTCACATTGTCCTGCCAGATGACGTCCGGCTCGTTGCCGATGAGCCAAACCGAGCCGGGATTGGCCCGTACTGCGGCCAGGATGGTCGAGGCGTCGGGACGATAGCCCTTTTCGGATAGGCGCACCATCTGCCAAAAGGCGATGCCGGCCGGCCGCGGCGGTTCCCGCCGCACGTTCCAGTCCAAATACCAGCCGATGCCCAACTGCTCGACGGTGTAGTCGCTGATCGGGCCGATGGGCACGCCGACGCCGAAGCGCTGGCGCTCCTCCGCCGGCACCGCCGCGGGGAGTTGGGGCGCGGGAGCGAGGGTTGGCGCGGGATGCCGCAGTGCGGCCGGCGGCGTGGGTACCAGCGGCTCCGCCGGCGCGGTGGGGAGAGCCGGCCGGCAGGCCGGCATTCCAGCCAGCAACAGCAGTCCCATACCCCATGACAGCAGTGAGAGGACGAGGGAATGCCGCATCAGCCGGTAATCTCTGACCCTTTTTCGTCTGTTCCACGCCGGCTGTATGCCATCAGCGCCATTGCCAGGCCCATGACCATGAAGGGGACAAACCCGCCCTTGCCGACGACCCAGGTCGTGGCATCCAGCATGCCGTGCACAGTCATGCCGGCCAGCCCCGCCAGGCAGGCCCAGGCCAGCCCCTGCAGGCCCCGTTTGCCCTGCCGGCCCAGGCCCCGCGCCGCCGCGGCGCCGGCCCAGAAGGCTGCCCCCAACAGCCAGAGATAGGCCAGCAGGCCGGGAACGCCCAGGTCAGCCCCTACCTGCAGGAAAAGGTTATGCGCATGGGGGTAATGGACCACGTTGAAGCCGTTAAACTTGGGATACAGCCATTCCGCCGCTTTCCCGAACATGCCCAACCCCACGCCGGTGAAGGGGAAATCGCGCAGGACATACAGCGCTCTGAGCCAGATATCCCCGCGGCCGGCCAGACTGCTCAGCGAACTGGTGACCAGGTAGCGCTGTGGGGTGGTGAGCAGGTCGGAATGCCACAGGACATACCCGCCGGCGCCCACGGCGGCCGGCAGGAGGATGCCCCAGCCGGGCCAGCGGCCCGCCATGAGCACCCACAGGGCCGCGCCGGCGCCGAGCCATCCGCCGCGCGACTGTGTGACGAACAGCGCCGCCGGTACGACCGCCAGGGTCAGCAGGCAGAAGGGCAGGCGCACCCAGATGCGCTCCATAAGCCAGGCGATGGGGCGCAGGACAGCCCCACGAACGGAAGGGTAGCGGACAGGAGAGAAGAGGAGCAGGGCCAGGGGAAAGGGGATCAGCACCGCCAGGGCGCCGGCCATCATGTTCGGGTTAAAACTGCCGCGCAGAGCGGTCAACCAGGTGGACGAGGCCGGCAGGCGTTCCGCCGCCACCTCCAGGGTGCGCGGCCATTCGATGCCCAGCGGGGTGAGGAGCGCCATGCCCAGGCCCACCGCCGTCATGGCAATCCCCAGCACGGCCAGATGGGCCTCGCTCCGCGCCCAGTTGACGATGCCGAGCATGAGCGCAATGCCGGCGACCAGCCGCGCCGCCCAGACGAAAGAGGTCATCGGGTCCACTGAGATAACCAGCGAGACGCCGGCCATCAGCAGTAGGATGAGCGCGGGGAGGTTGTAGGGGCAGGGGACCGCCGGCCGGCCGCGGGCCGCCCATCGGATCAGCCACAGGAGGAGGATCAGCAGTAGGCCATAGGCGGCATATCCCGGGAAGAAGATTGCCAGCGCCGCCCCGACTGCCAGCGGCCACAGCTCCCTATCCGCGATCCACCGGGCAGTCCTGCGCAGCATCCGAAAGAGCCGTCCTTATCGAAGGCCGCGGGCCAGCGCACGCAGGCCCAGGAGGAACCAGCCCGGCTGTGCCAGGAAGATGCGCCACACCGCCTGCGCCAGCCGGTCGCGATCATACTGGCCCAGCACCCGCACCGCCCGATGGTTCAGGAGGCGCAGGAGCAGATCATAATCCGCATCGCCGAACCCATCGAGCGTGTGCCGCACAAAGGCATGCCAGAACAGCTCACTGCGCAGGGGACGCAGTTCGCCGGCATATGTCGAGCCGGTGCACAGCGCCCGCGCCAGGGCCAGGGCACCGCGCATGCCGGCCACCACGCCGCCCACCGTCGTCACCTTGACCTGGCCGGCGGCGTCGCCCACCAGAAACACGTGCCCATCGGGGGTGGCCGCCGGCCGGCTCAGGGACAGGGGATAGAGCGGCACCCACGATTCCTCCTGGTGTTCGATGACCTCCAGCCCTTCGGAGACCAGCAGACGCTGTAACCCCTGCTCCGCCTCCTCCAGGGAATCGGCGATCAGGCCGGCGGCCGCGATATGTTCCGACTCCGGGATCAACCACAGGAAGAAGCGGGTGAGTCCTCGGTCGAACCAGACGCGCACGACATTAGGCGGCAGGTCCGCCGGCCGGCGGACGCGCGCCTGCACCAGCGCCACCCGTTCAAAGCCGTCCAGGCCGGTGTCGCGTGCCACAATGCTGTCGGCGCCGTCTGCGCCGATGATGCACGAGGCCGGCAGGGTATGCTCCGTATCCCCTATCGCGACTTGCACCAGCGGCTCGGGGCGGTGATTATGCACCATTTGCAAACGAGAGCCCCAATGGATGTGGGCGCCGGCGGCCTGTGCGCGCTGGGCCAGCAACTGCATCAGGCGTGAGCGTTCGATGACCACATCGGGCTCCGAAAGCTGAACCCGTGCCGATGCTGAGCGGGAGATCAGCTCGAAGGTATCGGTGCGGTGCAGGATAGCGTCGCCGGCATCGAAGTCCAGCAGGCGCAAGAAGGTGGGGGTCACGATCAGGGTGCGCTCAGCCGGCTGGAACGGGGCCTGGGCCTCGTACACATGCACGCGCTTGCCGGCCCGTGCCAGGTGATAGGCGGCGAAGAGGCCGGCGATCGACGCGCCGGCGATGACTATATCTCTTG
>JACIWP010000296.1 GCA_014360855.1 Anaerolineae bacterium | reverse complement strand
GAAGCCGGCTGTCATGAGGGGGCCTGCCGCATCCATGCCAACACATCATCGCCCGGATCGCCTGTACCGCCTCCTGAAACTGTTGGGTCGCCCGTTTCGCTATCAGGTGATCGGCCTGCACCGCCTGCCGGCGCAGGGGCCGGCGATCATCATTTCCAATCATCTGGGCAGTATCGGCCCGGTGGAGGCCATCCTTTCCCTGCCCCAGCGCCTGTATCCCTGGGTCATCGGCGAAATGACCGACCCGCGCCGGGCACCCCGCTACCTGTACGACGATTTCGTCCATCCCGTCTGGGGGCTCTCCGGGCCGGCCGGCATGCTGGTCTCCCACATCGTGGCGCGCATCGCCGTAGGCATCATCAACGGCATCGGCAGTGTGTCGGTGGACCAGAACCGCGAGCGCACCATCGGCGCCTTTCGCCGCAGTCTCCAACTCCTGGCCGATGGCCGGATACTGCTCATCTTCCCGGAGGACAACCGCCAGCCGGCGCACCCGGAATTGGGCATCCACCATTTTCGCTGTGGTTTCGTGGGATTATGCCGCATGTACGAGCGGGAATTGGGCGGACGACTGCCGGTCTATCCCATCGCGGTGCACGCCGGCCGCCGGCAGATCCTGGCCGGCACGGCGATGTTCTATGAGGACGGCCGGGGGCCGCGCGAGGGCATCCAGCAGACCTGCCGGCGCCTCTATCACAGCCTGTGTGACCTGTACGCCCGGCTGAACGATGGCGCCGGCGAAAGGATGGAGGGATGACCGACCGTACGGGTTCTATGCAGGAGACATTCCAGCGGCGCGGGGCGCCCAGCTTTGTATGGCGCGCCGGCCAGGAGCGCCGGCTGGCCCTGGTGGAGCGGTGGGCAGGACTGCAGGGCCAGCGCGTGTTGGACGCCGGCTGTGGCGTGGGCACCTATATGGCCGCCTTTCAAGGGCGCGGCGCGGCGGCGTACGGCGTGGAGATCGAGGCGGATCGCGCTGCCGAGGCGCTTGCGGTGACCAGGCGGGTATGTGTGGCCGCGGTGGAGTCCCTGCCCTTCGCGCCGGCGTCCTTCGACGTCATCTTCTCCCACGAGGTGTTGGAGCATGTGGCGGATGACCGGCGCGCCGTACAGGAAATGGCGCGCTGTGTACGGCCCGGCGGCCGCGTGGTCATCTTCGTCCCCAACCGCTGGTATCCCTTCGAGACCCACGGCATCGAGTGGCGCGGCCGCTATCATTTCGGCAACATCCCGCTGGTCAATTACCTGCCGGACCGCTGGCGGAACCGGCTGTGCCCGCACGCCCGGGCATACACGCGCCGGCAAATCCGCCGCCTGCTGGCCGGCACGCCCCTGCGTATCGTGCACCATACCCAGATCTACCCAGGCTTTGACAACCTGGTGGCGCGCTGGCCGCGCGCCGGCCGGCTGATACGCGCCCTCTTCCACTTCCTGGAGCGCACCCCCCTGCGTTTCTTCGGATTGTCCCACTTCCTGGTGGCAGAGCGAGAGGAATAACAGGCCCCTAGCGGGCGAGGATGATCTCCACATAATCGCCGAGCGGCTGGCCGTCGGAGGTGAAGGCTGGCAGACGCCCCGTGTCGTCGTACAGCCCCACCCACAATTTCCCCAGATGATCTGTCGCGAAGCCCGCCGGCAGAAGCACAGGGTGCTCGTCCGCGATATACTCACCGGCCACCCAGCCGCTGGTGGGAAACTGGCCGGCGCCCGGCACGCCGTCATGCTGGCCGACCAGCACACACTGGTCGTCGAAGGCGTGCACGAAGACCTTATACCGCCGATCCCCATCGCGCAGGGCATGCCAGTACAGCGTCAGCGCCAGGTACTGCCCGCCGGCGGAGGGCTGGATGCGCCAATCATAGCCCACCAGCTCCGCCAGGTCGCCGAAGCGCGCGTTCACGGTCTGGGCCGTCTGCGGCGGTGTGAAGGAATGGGGCCGGCCCACCACGCCCACGCGCCCCAATGGAATATAATCCCGGCCGCGGCCCAATCCGGCCACCACGGGGAGGCGAGAGCGGTCCGAGGCGCGGAACAAGCCGACAATAAGCTGGTAGATCCCATCCGGCAGGGCGGCCGGCAGGGTCAGCTCCTGACGGTCGCGAATGATATCGCCGGACTGCCAGCGGGTTGTCGGGAAAAAGCCGGCTGTGGGGGGCACCTCGGCGGCGGCCATCAGCCGGCCCTCCCGGTCCAGGAGCTGGACAAAGGTCACCAGCTCTTCCCCGGGCGCGTTCAGGCACTGCCAGAACAGGAGGATCTCGACCGTATCCCCCGGCTTCCAGGGCGCCGGCGGCAGGTCATACGCGACCAACCGCACGGCTCCCCCCAGGTCGGCCCGGACCTGGTGCGATGCCGCCACCGCGGCCGGCGGCACCGGGTGCGCCGGCCGCGTCACTTCCACCGCGCCCAGCAGTGCCTCCGTAGGGATTTCCATCGAGGACGCGCTCAGGACCGGCAGGGGGGTCCCGTCCGGCCGGCGCAGGCTCAGCCAGAGCGGATATGTGCCCGGGGGCAGGCCGGCATCCAGCAGAAGGCCGTAGCGCTCCGTGAGATGGTCCCCTGCTTCCCAGGCGGAAAAAGGCCGCCGGCCCCAGAGCGGCTCCCGGTCCCACTGCGCCCAGGTGCGGCCCTGGTCATCGGCCAGCCGGAAGACGATGTGATAATCCTCGTCCGGCCGCGCGGCGCTCTGCCACGTCACCTGCACTACTACACTGCCGTATGCGGACGGCAGAGGTTCACTGCTGAGGCGCATGTCCGCCGCCCGCACGACGCCGGCGAACTCCACACCGCCGGCGGACGGCACGAGCGCCGGCACAGGGACGTACATGGTCAGCAGCGTGGTGCCGTACCAGCGGCTGTAGGCACGCACGGCATGCGCGTCCAGATACTCGAGCACCATCTCTTCCAGCCGACTGCCGGTGGTGAGGTACGCCGGCATCCACAGCCGGCCGTGCTCCTGCAGGAGGGCATCCAGCTCCCGCGCCATGCGCGCCGGGTCATCCGCCCAAAACTGGCGCGCCTGCGGGTATATCTGCGAGGGGGTCTCGATCAGCGCCGGCGGCGAGTCCAGATAGGCCTGGAAATACCCGACCTGCCAGGGGAAAACGCAAAGGACGGCGTCCTCCGGCCGGCCCCGCGCGGCGATGAATTGG
The DNA here is from genome assembly GCA_014360855.1 of Anaerolineae bacterium. Taxonomy (NCBI): domain Bacteria; kingdom Bacillati; phylum Chloroflexota; class Anaerolineae; species Anaerolineae bacterium. Next base: position 349 of record JACIWP010000296.1, on the reverse strand, counting down.
GCAATGCCGCGGTAGTCCTCCTGCGGATAGCGCGGCACGGTGTAAAAACCAGCCAGGGAGAGGCCGGCGATGACCACGCACAGCGCCAGGCCGGCCAGGGCAGCGCGGCGTACTGCCGGCCGGGCCTGCTCCAGGGCGTTCGCCAGCGCCTCGCCGCTCAGCAGGAGGAAGGCCGGTAGGGCTAATAGCATCAATCGCTCACTGCGCGGCGGATTGAAGGGGGCGATAAGGTTGATGAGATACCCGCCCAGCCAGGGGGTCAGCCACCAGGACAGGCCCAGCGCCAGGATTGTCCCCTGCGCTGGATGCCGGCGCCTGCGGAGCAGGAGCCAGATCGCGCCGGCCAGCG
>JACIWP010000295.1 GCA_014360855.1 Anaerolineae bacterium | reverse complement strand
GATCCTGGGCCTGCCAGGCTGGTTGGGCGGCCTCGCTGGCATGAACGAGGCCCACGTGGCCGGCTGGGCCCTGCCGGCACGCACCACCGACAATTCCCCGACGGGCCTGCCGGCCTCCCTGATCCTGCGCGGCGCGCTGGAAGGGGCCGCTAACTATCAGGAGGCGCTGACCTGGAGCATGGGACAGCCGCACAGCAGAGGGGCGCAGGTGGTGTTTGCCGGCGAGGCTTCGGCCGCCGGCGTCGAATGGTCGGCGCGCATGCAGGAACCGCTGGCATCCGACGCCAACACCATCTTCGCCGCCGGCCTTTTCCATCATCCGGACCTGGCCGCGGTGCAACTGCCGGCCCTGGACCCATCCCTGTTCCACGCTTTCCAGCAGGGCGCGGAAAGCGCACAAGCGAACCTGCGCGCCAACAGCGGCTGGATAAGCCGGGAAAAAGGGCTGGATTTCCTGCGCGCATGGGCGGAAGGGGAAATGACCGCCGGCCCCGAAGAGCACCCAGTTTGGATGGTGCTGATGGAGCCGGCGGAGATGCAAGTATATTTCGGCACGGCCAGCGGCACACAGCCGCCGGCCTTCACGGCGTTCGAGCCTTTATCCGCTCCAGCTCGCCGATGAGGGACCAGGGGCCGGCCCAGGTAATGCGCACGTCCACCAGCGCGCCGGCCAGCTCCTCCGTGCTGTCAAAGAAAACCAGTTTGTTCTGCCGGGTTCTGCCGCGCCAGCGGCCCTTCTGCCGCTCCTCCACCAGCACCTCGACGCTCTTGCCCAGCAGGGCGGCATTGATTTCGCCGGCGATGCGCTCCTGAAGCTTCTCCAGCTCCTGCCGGCGCGCCTCTTTCACCTCCGGCGGCACATCGTCGGGGAGCCGCTCCGCCGGCGTGCCCGGCCGCACCGAATAGGCCGCGATGTGCACCACATCGAAGCGCACCGTCTCCAGGAGCCGGCGGGTGGCCTGGAAATCCTCCTCGGTCTCGCCGCAAAAGCCCACGATGACGTCGGTCGCCAGGCCGGCGTCCGGCAGGCGGGCGCGGATGCGTTCCACCAGCTCGAGATACTGCGCGGCGGTGTAATGGCGGCCCATCCTGCGCAGGACGACGTCGCTCCCCGACTGGACCGGCAGTTCGAAATGCTCGCACACCTTGGGCAGTTCCGCCACGGCCTCGATCAGGCGTTCCTGCATATCCGCCGGATGCGAGGTCAGGAAGCGCAAGCGCCAGAGGCCGGGGATATCATGCAGTTTCTCCAACAGGCCGGCCAGGTCCGGTCCCCCGGGCAGATCCCGACCGTAAGCGTCCACGTTCTGCCCCAGCAGGATGATCTCGCGCGCGCCCCGCTCCACCAGCTCCAGGGCATCGCGGTAGATATCCTCGGCCGGCCGGCTCCGCTGTGGGCCGCGGCGCAGGCGCACAATGCAGTAGGTGCAGTGATGGTCGCACCCATAGCTGATGGGCAGATAGGCGCTGACCGGCACGGGAGAGACGGGGGCGGAGAGCCGTTCGCCGCACCCGCCGGCGTCCAGCAGGGCGAACAGCGGCTCCGGATGCGAGGGGCGCAGGAACAGATCGACAAAGGGGTACTCCCGCCGCAGGGACTCCTCGTCCTCTCCCACCAGACAGCCCATCACCGCCAGCACGGCGCCGGGCCGCTTCTGCTTGACCGGCCGCAGAGAGCTGAGCCGGCCGCGGGCGCGCTGTTCCGCGCTCTCCCGCACCACACAGGTGTTGAGCACGATGACATCGGCCTGCTCCGGGGAGGATGCCGGCAGGAAACCCCGCCGCTCCAGCCCCTCGGCGACAGCGCGCGAGTCCGCCGTGTTCATCTGACAGCCGATGGTCCAGATGTAGTAGCGTCGGGTCATGATGCGCTCAGACACGCTCCAGGATGGCGCGCGCCGCGATGACGCCCGAGGCCGAGGCCTGGATGACGCCGCGGGTGACGCCGGCGCCGTCGCCGACGGCAAAGAGGTTCTCAATGCGCGTCTCCATCTTCGGGGTCAGATTGAGCCGAGAGGAATAGAACTTTACCTCGACGCCGTACAGCAGGGTGTGGCGGGAGTAGACGCCCGGCGTGAGCTGGTCCATGGCCCTCAGCATTTCCAGCAGGTTGGCCAGGTGGCGGTATGGGAACACCAGGCCCAGGTCGCCCGGTGTGGCGGTGGACAGGGTCGGACGGATGACGGAGCGGCTCATGCGCTCGGGGGTGGAGCGCCGGCCCTGCTCCAGGTCGTACAGCCGCTGGACAATGACGCCGTCGCCCAACAGGTTGGCCAACCGCGCGATGGACTTGCCGTACTCGATGGGATTATCGAACGGCTCCGTGAAGGTCTTGCTCACCAGCAGGGCAAAGTTGGTGTTGAGCGTGCGGCGGTTGGCATAGCTGTGGCCGTTGACCGTCATTACGTCGCCGTACCATTCGGTCACCACCTCGCCGTACGGGCAGACGCAGAAGGTGCGTACCTGGTCGTCGAAGGCCTTGGTGAAATAGATGAGTTTGGGTTCATACAGGACCGAGGTGAGGGGTTCCAGCACCGTCGCCGGCAGTTCCACCCGCACGCCCACATCCACCGGGTTGCGCCCCAGCGTCAGGTCCAGCTCCTTGGCCTTGGCCAACAGCCACGGCGCGCCGTCCCGCCCCGGCGCCAGGATGATGAAGGTGGAGTGGATCTGAGTGCCGTCCTTCAGCTCGACGCCCACCGCATGATTATTGTCGGTGAGTATCGAGGTCACCTCGGAGCGAAAGCGGATGGTGACGCCGCGCGACAGAAGCTCGTCGCGCATGGCCTTGAGGATGGCGGCGGAGCGGTCCGTGCCCATGTGGCGGATGGGGTCCGCCACCAGGCGCAGGCCGGCCTTGGCCGCCTCCTTCTGCAGGCGCTCCACCTCGTCCATGTTGGCGCCGTGCACCACTTCGGTGGCGCCGAAGCGCACGTACGTGGCATCCACCTCTTTGATCAGCTCCTCGACCTCTTCGCGGGGCAGGATGCTGGCCAGCCGGCCGCCGACATCCGGCGACAGGGTCAGCTTGCCGTCGGAATAGGCGCCGGCGCCGCCCCAGCCCGAGAGCAAGGAGCAGGGCTTGCAGTGCTGGCATTCGACGCCGCGCGTGTGCATAGGGCAGTTGCGCTTCTCCAGGTCAACGCCCTTTTCCAGCATCAGCACCTTCAGATCGCGGCGTTTGCTGGTCAGTTCGAGGGCGGCGAAGATGCCCGCCGGCCCGGTCCCTACAATAATGACATCGAATTTCTCTGGCGTCATGTGCTTCCCTTTGCGGCAGAATTGGCGTAACTCATGCTACCTGCAGGCGTTGGGGCTCCAACACCTTGCGCAGGAACTGGCCGGTGTACGAGTGCGGGTTGGCGGCCACCTCCTCTGGTGTCCCTTCGGCAACAATGCGGCCGCCGGCCTCGCCCCCTTCCGGCCCCAGGTCAATCACCCAATCGGCGGACTTGATGACGTCCAAATGGTGCTCGATGACGATGACGGTGTTGCCGGCGTCCACCAGCCGCTGGAGCACCTGCA
>JACIWP010000294.1 GCA_014360855.1 Anaerolineae bacterium | reverse complement strand
GCCCCTTCGTTCAGGATGGACTCCATGGCCTGCAGGTACGGGTGGCTGGCATCCGCGTCGAACATACAGCGGCCCTGCGTATCGCAGTAGATGACCGGTGCTGTTTCGCCGGCGGAGAGCCCCAACTCCCCTGCCCTGGCGAGGATGTCTTCCAGGGTATGGATGGTCATGCGGTAGCGAAAACGTCCCGCATTCATTCCCGCCTCCCTATACCCCATACTGGTATATCCTATTATATCATACGTTGCCTCGGCTGTCAAGACCCATCGCACTGACTGAACAGCGGCAGAAAGGAGCGAAAATATACCTTCGTATAGCGTAAAACATTTGTCTGCCCTTTGAAGTCCCTGCTACCCCCCTCGTCAATCCGTTATACAGTTGCATGACTACACGAAGGACAAATTGCCCCGCCAATCTGTACGACAAATTCGCCTTTCTCCCGTCCTTGTGTTATATATATCCCTGCGAAACGCTTTCACCTGGGGGTCATGAATGGCTAACCTGATCACCCTGAGCCGGTTCCCACTCCTTATCCTGATCCTGATCCTGCTGTTCTACGCCGGCCCCACGGGCCAGCTCACCTGCACCTTCCTCATCCTGATCCTCATCCTCCTCGACACCGTGGACGGCATGGTCGCCCGCCGGCGTCGCGAAACATCCCTGCTGGGCAGTGCCCTCGATATCGCCGCCGATCGCGCCGTCGAACTCGTGCTGTGGGTCAGCTTCGCCTCCCTCGGCCTCATCCCTCTCCTGATACCGCTGGTCGTGATCATCCGCGGCACACTCACCGATTCCATCCGCGCCGTCGCTTCGTCGCACGGCGTGCGCGCCTTCGACATGTCCCGCGCGGCCTGGGCGCGCTTCCTGGTCGCATCGCCGGCCATGCGCACCAGCTACGGCGTCGCCAAAGCAGTTGCCTTCTGCACCCTTGCCCTCTGGCTGGGCCTGCAAAACCTCGGCCTTGAGACACCCGCGGTCGCCGTCGTTCGTTTCATCGCCCTGGCGAGCAGTTGGGCGGCGGTCTTCCTATGCGTGGCACGCGGTGTGCCGGTGCTGGTGGAGGCGCCGGCCTTCTTCCGGCAGTACTCCACAACCTCCAGGCAGGGATGAAATCACGCTATGGATGTCCGGCACAACGAATCCTGGTTCAAAGCCATTACCAGCTCACGAGCCGCCATCCGCACCGCCCGCTGGCTTGCCCAGCACGTCCCCCCATCTGCCGCCGCCGGCCTGGGGAGCGCCATCGGCCGCTGGCTGACCATCGCCGGCGGCAGGATGTACTCCGCCATCCGGGCGAATCAGGCCCAGGTGCGCGGTTTGCCCCTGGATGATCCGTCGCTGGACCAGGCAGTGATCGCGGTCCTGCGGCATGCCGGCCAGGTCTATTACGACCTCTTCCGCCAGGCCTTCGAGCACCATCCCATGGCTCTCACTCCACGCGCCGCCCAAAACCTGCAGGCCGCCATAGAGAGCGGCCGAGGCCTTCTTCTAGTGGGCGCGCATCTCAGCAACTTCGATCTGGGCATCCAGTACATCACCTCCCGTCAGATACCCATTCAGATCCTTTCATTGACCGAGCCGACCAGCGGTTTTCAGTTCATGAACGCCCTGCGCGCCAACCCATTATGTGAAGTGACGCCGGTGAGCCAGGCCGCCCTGCGCAAGGCCATTCAGCGCCTGCGCGCCGGCGGCATCGTGGCCACCGGCGTGGATCGCCCGGTGCCCGGCCAGCTTGAGATGCTCCCCTTTTTCGGCCGGCCGGCCCCCCTGCCTGTCGGACACATCCGGCTGGCCATGAAGACCAATGCCCAGGTCATGGCGATGTGGTGCGAATGGTCCCCGCAGAGGGGCTATCGCCTGCACGCCGGCCCCCTCATGGACATGGAACAACCTCCCCTGCCCCCTGATGAACAGGTGCGGCACAATGCCCTGCGTGTCTTACGCGTGCTGGAGGCCGCCATCGCCCGCCGGCCTGAACAGTGGTTGATGTTTATCCCGGTCTGGAGTTAGTACAATCTCCTATGCCGGAATTGTGCGTTTTCGCACGAATGAGGGTGGGGAATTTGACATCTCGGCCCCTTTGTGCTATATTCCCCGCCCGTGCAGAACGTTTGACAAGGACGCCATCAACATGAAAATCCTGGTCCTGAACTGTGGAAGCTCGTCCGTCAAATACAGCTTGTTCGACATGACGACGGAGTCCATCCTGGCCAACGGCATTGTGGAGGAGATCGGCCTGAATATCCCCTCCATGACCCACCGCCGGCCAGGGCACGACAAGCTTACCTGGCAGGACATCCCTGTCACCAACCATCGCGAGGCCATCGCCCGTGTCCTGGATACCCTTCTGCACCCGGACTACGGTGTCATCCGCGACCTGCGTGAGATCAACGCGGTGGGCCATCGCGTCGTGCACGGCGGCGAAAAGTTCGCCCAATCGGTGATCATTGATGATGAAGTGCTGAACGCCATCCGCGACAACGTGGAGCTGGCCCCGCTCCATAACCCTGCCGCCATCCAGGGCATTGAAGCGATGCGGTCGCTCCTGCCGGCGACCCCGCAGGTGGCGGTCTTCGATACCGCTTTTCACCAGACCATGCCGCCGGAAGCCTATCTCTACGCCATCCCATATCAGTACTACCGCAAGTACCGCATCCGCCGCTATGGCTTCCATGGCACATCGCACCGCTACGTCGCCCAGCAGGCAGCGCGCTACCTCGGCCGGCCCATCACCGAGCTGAAAATCATCACCTGCCACCTGGGCAACGGCGCCAGCATCACGGCCGTGGACGGCGGGAAATCGGTGGATACCAGCATGGGCTTCACCCCGCTGGCCGGCCTCCCGATGGGCACGCGCTGCGGCGATATTGACCCGGCCATCGTCATCTACCTGATGGAAAAAGAGGGACTGGATACCGCCGGCATCAACGACGTGCTCAACAAACGGAGCGGCATGCTGGGCCTGTCAGAGCTTTCCTCCGACATGCGCGTGTTCGAAGAAGCCCTACATGCCGGCCCTTCCCACCCGAACTACGAGCGCTCGGTGCTGGTGCTGAAGCTCTATACCCGTCAGATCAAGAAATACATCGGCGCCTACGCCGCGGCCATGGGCGGGCTGGACTGCATCGTGTTCACCGGCGGCATCGGGGAAAACTTCAAAGAGATCAGCGAGTGGGCCTGTCAGGGGCTGGAATTCCTGGGGGTGAAAGGGGTGCAGAGCCGGCGCGCCGGCGGCCAGATCGTCGAGGCCTCCGCGCCCGACTCGCGCGTCAAGGTGCTCATCATCCCGACCAATGAGGAGCTGGCCATCGCCCGCGATACTGCCGCATTGATCAACAATCACAATTGAAATTCCCGGACCTCCTTCTTCCTTCCCTCCTTTCTCTATAGATGTTGCCCGGCGCGAGTCAGGCCCCAGCAAACATGCTGGGGCCTGACACTTTATCGGGAACCGCCGCTCCGCATCCACAGATGCAGGATATCCCGCAACTGCTGGACCTGGGCGGGAGCAGGTGCATTCGCTCCC
>JACIWP010000293.1 GCA_014360855.1 Anaerolineae bacterium | reverse complement strand
AAAGTCCTGAAACCCACCCGTAAGGAAGACGCCGAGACCCCAATGGACCGCTCGATCGCCTTCCGAGAATACGCGCAGTTGGAGGGAACGCTGGCCCTGGCATTCAGGGTATCCGAACCACATAAGGACGAGCTGATTTCCCTTGTCCTACAGGTCAACTACTTCGGGAAACGAGGCAGTTTCTTCCAACTGCGCGGACAACCCCACACCGTCGAGAACCTGCCGGCGGAATTTATCCCCCTGGATGGGGTCGCTGTACAAGGCACCCAAGTGCAGGGCCAGTTGCCGAAAGCCTTTGTTGCCGGCCAGGTCCAAATCATGGACGATTGGGGGGAAAGCTTGACCTTTGATAAACTCAACATCTTCTCGGAGGAGAAAATCAGACTGGGAACAGATCGAATCCGAAAAAGCGTGATCTTGCCGTATCGGCTGGTCCGTTCCAGCAAGAGCTTCAGCTACTATGAACGGATTAGCCCCTGACAATCCCGTGTCCGTTTGATTGGAGATAGATCATGGACCACTTCACCGCCCATCTGGTGCAAGTCGAAGTGGAGGTCGTCACTCCGCTCGCGCTCAACCCGCACAAGGGCTCCAGCCTGCGCGGTGCCATCTTCCATGCCCTGCTCAACCGCTTTTGCATGAACAGGCATGCTCAGCTCTGCGCAGAATGCCCCCTCGTCGCCGGCTGTCCCGTCGCCTTCCTCGTCAGCACCATGCGGCCGGAAAGCGAGCGCGGGCGCGACGTACCCCGCCCCTACGCCATACGACCTCCCCTCGACCGCTCCACGCGCTACGAACCGGGCGACCGGTTCTCCTTCGGACTGACGCTCTTCGCCCAGGCCCTCAACCTCTTCCCGTACATCATCCTCGTCCTGGACGAGATGGGCCGTGCCGGCCTGGGCCTGAAACTCCCGGAGAACCGTCAGCGTCGGGGCACCTTCCGCATCCAGGCGGTGACAGCGGTCAACCCCCTCACGGGCGAGTGTCAGCCAATCCTTCAGGCAGGCGAACATATGGTGCAGTTGCCGGATATCCCCATCACCCACCCACAGATCATCCAGCGGGCGGGAGAATTCCATTCGACTCGTCTGACCATCCGGTTCCTCACCCCCACCCGCATTGTGGACCAAAAAAACCTGGTCAAACGACCCCTGTTCCGGCCACTGTTCCAACGCCTCCTGGAACGGCTCAGCGCACTCGCCCGTGAGTTCTCTGACACCCCACTGCAAGCAGATTTCCCCAGCCTGATCAGCCAGGCGGAACAGGTGCATCTGGTTCGGGACCACACCCATTGGGTCGAACTGGAAAGCTACTCCACCCGATTGGGTCGAGCCACACCACTCGGGGGCTTCGTCGGCACCGCCGTATACGAAGCCCCTGAGTGGCAACCCTTCCTCCCCTGGCTGATCTGGGGACAATTCACCCACGTCGGCAAGGACGCCGTCAAGGGCAACGGCTGGTACCAACTGGAAAGCCCCCAACATGCGCTTGGACAAAGCTCTGACACTGCCCAAAAAGTAGGGCCGGCATGGACCTCACATACCTGATCGTCGACCAATGGGGAGCCTTCGTCGGCAAACACTCCGAGCGCATCCAGGTGCGCCTCAAAGACACCCTCCTCCAGGAGGCTCCCCTCCTCACACTCAACGCCATATTCATCACCAGCCGCGGCGTCTCCATCTCCGCCGACGCCATCACCGCCTGCAGCGAAGCCGGCATCCCTATCCACTTCATCCGCTCCTCCGGCTACGTCAGCGCCAGCATCTACTCCGCCGGCCTCGTCGGCACCATCCAAACCCGCCGCGCCCAAATCGAAGCCCTCTCCGACCAACGCGGCATCTGCCTCGCCAAAGCCTTCGCCGCCGGCAAAATCTTCAACCAGGCCGCACTCCTCCGCTACATGGCCAAATACCGCAAACAAACCGACCAGGACGCCTTCCGCGAACTCCAATGGAGCGCCGGCGAAATCCTCGACCACCTCATCGAACTCGAACGCCTGGACGGCCCCAACATCGAAGCCCTCCGCTTCCAAATCCTCTCCATCGAAGGCCGCGCCGCCGAAAAATACTGGAACGCCGTGCGCCAAGTCGTCAACGTACCCCCGGACTGGAACGGACGCGTCGGACGCGGAGCCCAAGACCCCTTCAACTCCGCCCTCAACTACGCCTACGGCATCCTCTACACCCAGGTCGAACGCGCCATCATCCTCGCCGGCCTCGACCCCTACGCCGGCTTCCTCCACGCCGATCGCGCCGGCAAACCCAGCCTCGTGCTCGACCTGATCGAAGAATTCCGCGCCCCCGCCGCCGACCGCGTCATCTTCGCCATGGCCAACCGCAACACACGCTTCGAACAAGACCAGGACCTGCGGCTCACCGCCGAAACCCGCCGCACTATCGCCGAAGGGGTCCTCGAGCGCTTGGAAAAACCCGAACGCTACGGGCGCAAGAAAATGCTCCTGCGCCATATCATCCAACAACAGGCCCGCCACATGGCAACGTTCCTGCGCCAGGAACGCGACGCCTATACACCCTTCTGCGTCAAATGGTGAATGCCCATGCAGTGCGTCGTAGTATATGACATCCCGGATGACCGATTGCGCAGCAAAGTGGCCGACATCTGCCTTGACTACGGGCTGGAGCGCATCCAATACTCCGCCTTCGCCGGCTCCCTCGCCCCCAGCCACATGGATGAACTCCTGGCCAAGATCAAAAAGCGCGCCGGCAACAAAGCCGCCGACGTCCAGATCTTCCCCATCTGCACCACCTGCTGGAACAAGAGGCGCCAATGGAAACAACAAGAGAAAACCAACCCAACCAAATAAGCCCATTATTCCGCGTCAGCGACCTGAAACAATACTTCTACTGCCCGCGCATCGTCTATTACCTGTACTGCCTTCCGCACGTCCGCCCCACCACCTTCCTCATGGAAGCCGGCACCATGGCGGGAGAGGACGAACGTCAGCGGGAAAAACGTCGCTCCCTGCGGGCATACGGCCTCCAACGCGGCACATGCCTCTTCAACGTTGACCTCTATTCGGCGCATTTAGCCCTTTCCGGCAAACTTGACATGGCCATCCGCACCGACGATAATATACACGGCGAGTGGGAAGCCATTCCTGTCGACTACAAATTCACTGCCGGCCGGGTCGTAACACATTTCTTCATGCAGGTGACGGCCTATGGGATGATACTGGAAGAACAATGGCATTTGCCAGTACGCCGGGGCTTCATCTACCTCATCCCGGCGCGGCGGGCCAAGATGGTGGACATCACACCCGCCCTGCGCCGCCAGGTGGAAACCGCCCTGGAGGACATGCGCCGCATCGTCCTGCACGAGACGATGCCACCGGCGCCAAGCCGGCGCGGCAAATGCAGTGTGTGTGAATTCCGGCGCTTCTGCAACGACGTGTAATTTTTTTCGCCCTTGAACCTGGCGCAAATCACCGCATCATTTCAAGCAAAATGACATCTGCGAAGCCCATGCACCTTACCAACCGAATAAGGCCGCTCACATCCGCAAAACTCCTCTCTA
>JACIWP010000292.1 GCA_014360855.1 Anaerolineae bacterium | reverse complement strand
CTGGGGCGGGGACCTTCACCCGCTGGAAATGGACCTCGTAGGAGATTGGTTCACCGCGCCGGCCGGGTACCTCGGCCGTCTCCAGCCCCTCGGCGGTCTCGCTCTCGGCGTCTTGTGCGCGCACCCGCAGGAAAAAGGTGCCCGGCGTGTTGGTGAACTCGTAATAGCCGGCGCCGTGCCGTGGGTCTGCGCCGGTGATGGCGGTCGGGAACTGGGTGCCTGGGGCGGCGTTCTCCCAGCCCATTTCCACGGTGGCGCCGTTCAGCGGCTCGCCGTTTTCATCCCACACCTGTCCGAAGAAAATGTGCCGGCCGGCGGTTTCCTCGCGCTCCAACAGCCGGCGGGTAGCCACCACGAAGCGTGTCCGGGGCGGTGGGGGCGCGATCATCTCCCCCTCCCAGGTGCTCCATCCGTCCAGATAGAGGCCCTGGATACAGCCGCCGCTGGCGCGCAGGGTGTACGTGCCCGCCGGCAGGGCCTCGAAGCGGAACGCGCCCGCCGTGTCCGTAATGGTGCGGCGCTCCTCATCGCCGGCCTGCAGGCGCACCTCGACGCCGGCACACGGCTCGCCGCCTGGTGTGCGGAGCTGGCCGCGCACGGCGGACTGCCGGCCGTGCGGGATCGTGAGGTGCACTTCCTGGCGGGCGCCGGCGTCCAACTGCACGGGAAGCGCGACCCCGGGATTATCGTCCGCCCGCAGTTCGTAGCGGCCGGCCGGCAGTTCGCTGAAGCGGAAGCGTCCGCGCGCGTTCGTGTGGGCGACCGCCACCTCCTGGCCATCGGCGATCAGCCGGATGGGGAGGTTATGGGCCGGCTGACCCTGCGGGCCGGCCGCCTGCCCCACGATCTCCGCGTCCGTCGTGACAAAGAGGCGCTCGCCGCCGGGCAGGTCGCGCAGGGCGTCTACTGCTGGCAGATGATCCCGGATGCCGAAGGCTGATTCCCACCAGTCGCTGAACCAGGCCTGGCTTTCCCAGCCCATGACGTGATGCCCCAGGCGAAAGTTGGCCAACAGCCAGTGGCAGGTGGTGAAGAAATAGGCCGGCGCCTGCGTCTGAAGGAAGCGGTTGATCTGCACCGTCCACTCTTTGTGGATCTCGGGCGTCACGCGCGGGTAGCGCCGGTCGTCGCGCCAGCCGATGACCGCGCCTCCTTCCGTGCCGATGACCGGCACGCTGTAGCCCAGCGCCTCGCGCGCCATCAGGTCGGCCAGCTCGAAACAGCGCCAGCAGTCCGAATCTTCCTCGATGGTGCTCCCCGGGCGTTTGCCCTGCCGGCGCCACAGGTTGATGAGCTGGCGCGGCTGGCCGTCCCAGGCCCACTCGCCGTGGCGCTCGTATTCCTGGCGCGTCAGCGGCGCCCCTTCCTGGTGCACCGGGTCATAGGGATAATCCAGCGGGTGATTGAGGGTGTAATTATGCACGGCGATCCAGGCGCCGCGGGCGAAGATGTCCGCCCGTCCCTTGCGCACCACCATCTCGATGAGGTTGGCCTTGCTTCCCACGGAGAGCGCCGGCAGGCCCGGCAGGCCGCCCAGCGCCAGGATGCGGTCGGCGTCGTAAATAAATTGGTCCGCAACGATGGAGATCCAGTCGGGGGGAAGGCGCTCGTACTGCCATTCCGCCGGCACATCCGGCTCGTTATTGGTCTCGAAATAGGCCACGCCGACGTCCACCAGCCGGCGGATGGCCTCTTCCTCCCGCCGGCTCAGCCGGCCCGGGTTGGGCTGGGGGCGGTAGATGCGCACGATGGGCATGATGTCGTAGCGCACCAGCCGGCGGCACAGCTCCACCGATGAGCCATCCCCATCGTCCAGCACCTTGACCCACTTGATGTGCATGCGCACCAGCTCGTCGATCCAGGGCGACAGCGCGTCCCCCGTGGGGTGCACGGTGCTGGGGGACCAGTGAATCCCCCACCCATTGTCCCCTTTCGGCCGTGGGTACTGGCTGAGCTTCATGGTCTGGCTGTTCTTTCCCCCAATGCGTCAGGCAGATTGGGGCATTTTCTGGCGCACGATCTCGTCAAATATCTCGATGATAGCCCGGCGCTGTTCGCCGGTCAGGTATCCCTGCTTGTCGGCGGTCTGGCGGACGAAGGGCTTCACCTGGTCGGGGCGCAGGGCCGGCACGGCCGGCTCGTCCAAGATCAGGCGGGCGCGCGGGTTCCCGAAGAGCACCGCGCCGCGCACCACCACGTCGCCCAGGTCCGGCCGCTTTTCGGCGATCAACTGCCGCACCTTCTGCATCAGCATTTCCAGGTCGGCCGGCGGATTGCCCAACGCCTCCTGCCCGAAGAAAAGCAGGGCGCGGGCGAGGGTCATTTTCTGGCGCCAGCGCCGGCCGGTGCAGTAAATCTCGCCGTCCTGGGGTTTCACGAGGAAGACAAAGACGCCGGTCGGCCCCACCAGCACATGGTCGGCCGGCGGGAAATAGTTGTAGAGCTTGAACTGCTTGCCCACTCCTTTGAGGGCTTTGGCCAGCACTTCATCGGCCCGGGGGTGGCGCGCCCAGCGCATGACGTTGTAGCTTCCGATCTGGCTGACCAGGAAGCCCAGGACCAGGGCCGCCATGGTGAGGTAGAGGTACTCTTCCTTGAAGCTCGCCACCAGGCCGCCGGCCAGGATGAGCAGGCCGGCTATGCTGGCGAACTTGCCGATCATCTCCCCGCGTTTGACCAGCTTCTCGTTGATGACGACTTCCATGATGAATCCGCGCTGCTCCTTCTGTTATCACTTATCCTCATAATTCGAGGGCTTCTTCCACTTCCTCTTCCGCGCCCATCTGCGCGGCGAGGTCCTGGCGGATGTCCTCCAGCACCCCGCTGGCGACCGCCTGAGCGGCCACCCGCAGGGCACTGCGCACCGCCCAGCCGTTGGAGCGGCCGTGCCCGATGATCACTATGCCGTCCACCCCCAGCAGTACCGCGCCGCCGAACTCGCTGTAATCGGTGCGTTTGCCGATGCGGTCGAACGCCCCCTTGGCCAGCAGCCCGCCCAGCATGGATACGGGAGAGCGGTACAGCTCTTCCTTGATGAAAGTCTTCATCATCTTGGCCATGCCTTCGGCTGTCTTGATGATGACGTTGCCGGTGAAGCCGTCGGTGACGACCACATCGGCCAGGTGCGCGGGGATATCCTTGCCCTCGACATTGCCGACAAATTGGAGCGGGCTGGCTTTCAACAACTTATAGGCATCCTTGACGAGCTGATTGCCCTTGCCCTCTTCCTCGCCGTTCGAGACGATGCCGACCCGCGGCGATTCCACCCCCAGCACACGTCGGGCGTACAGAGAGCCCATCATCCCGAACTGCAAGAGGTACTCCGGCTTGCAGTCGGCGTTGGCGCCGATGTCCAGCAGGAGGCAGAAGCCCTGCATGGTGGGAAAGATGGTGGCCAGCGCCGGCCGTTTCACCCCCCTGATACGCCCCAGATGGAACAGGGCGGCCGCCATCACCGCGCCGGTGTTGCCCATGGAGACGAAGGCGCGCGCCTTGCCCTCTTTGACCAGGCGCAGACCCACGACGATGGAGGAATCC
>JACIWP010000291.1 GCA_014360855.1 Anaerolineae bacterium | reverse complement strand
GAACGGGGCTGGAACGTCGGCGTTCCGGTCAGCCGTCCCAGTGCCCAGTGTTCCTTTGTCTGGGGGCAATAAAGAACAAAGTATTGTGCAAAATTTTTGACCGAAAGAGTGAAAATTAATATTGACAATCATGAGGCATTCGGTTATAATGCCAGAGCTGACGGGCGTGCCGGCATCGGCGTGATGCGCGGAGCGCTGTCGCATAGTGAGTACAGGCATTGATGAATACATCGCCGCAGGATCGTTGGGTGGAGAAGCTGGGCCGGCAGTTCGTGGTCAATGTCGAGATCGTGCCGCCGGCCGGCGAAAAATCGGATATCGGAAGCCGGGCTTGCAGTCACCTGATGGGCCTGCCCGTGGACGGATTGAACATCGCTGACAGTCCCATGGCGCGGGCGCGCATGACCCCGTTGCTGGTGGCCCACCTGGTGGAGCAGGAATGCCCGGGCCGGTTCGCCTATGTCCCGCATCTGAATGCACGGGACCACAATCGCGTGGCGGCGCGCGGCATGCTGTGGGGCGCGGCAGCCATGGGGGTGCGGGCGGTCCTCATTGTGAGCGGGGATGCGATCTCCTTCAGCAATGACCCGCAGTCGAGGGCCGTCACCGATGTACAAGTGCCCGATCTGATCGGCATGGCGCGGGAAGCCGGCCTGCTGGCCGGCGTGGTGCTGGACCCGCGACCGGCGCAGTGGGAGACGGAGCGGCGGAAAATGGCCCGCAAGGTGGAGGCCGGCGCCGGCTTCGTCATCACCCAGCCGCTGTTCGAGCCGGTCCATCTGGCGCGGGTCGCGGGGCAGATGGAGCCGTTCCACCTGCCCCTCATCGCCGGCATCCTGCCGCTGGTGAGCGTTCGGCATGCTCGCTTCCTGGACCAGCGCGTGCCAGGTATTTCCGTTCCGGCGCCCCTGATCGCTGAGCTGGAGCGCGCCGGCCCCGAGGCGCTGGCAGTCGGGCTGGGGAATGCGCGCCAGATGCTGGAATGTGCCCGCCGCGCCTGTGCCGGCGCCTGTATCATGCCGCCCTTCGAGCGGTTTGATTTAGTGCCCGCCATATTGTCATGATCGATCCTGGAAAGGAATGACGCCCATGGAAGTTGTCATCTACACCACCCCGACATGCCCGTACTGCCGGCAGGCCAAGGAATTTCTCCGGCAGAAGGGCATCCCCTTTACGGAAAAGGACGTGACCAGCAATCCCGCCTATGCCCAGGAGATGATCCAGGTCTCCGGTCAGCGCGGCGTCCCCGTGCTGATCATCAACGGTCAGGTCATCGTCGGCTTCAACCGGCCGCTCATCGAGCAGGCCCTCTCGTCCGCCGGCACCGCCGGCGCCGGCCGGCCGAGGCTGGGAGCCTCTGTGGCGGACGCGGCCAAGGTGGCCGCCAAGTACGGCTTGGGCGTCTATCAGGGCGCGTACGTCGGCCAGGTGACGCCCGGGTCGCCGGCAGATCGGGCCGGCATCCGCGTCGGCGATGTGATCCTCGGCATGGCCGGCTACTCCATCCAGAATGCGGATGATGTCCAGCATCTGGTGGAGCGGATGACCCCTGGCCAGTCGGTGCCGGTGGTGGTCTGGCGCGATGGCCGGCAGATACAGTTGGAAGTGCGGTTCTGACAGTTTTTCGGCGACAGGAGGGAATCGTCCTATGAACCTATCCTCAGAATGCCAGGCGATCGAAATGGGGATGCAGCTTGAGCGGGACGGCCGTGCCTTTTACCTCAAGGCGGCCGAGCGCACCACGGACCCGAAGGGGCGCGCCATGTTCCTCTCCCTGGCGGACGATGAGGCCATCCATCTGCGCGTGCTGGAGGAGCAGTTGGCGGCCATCCAGCAGAAGGGATACTGCGAGGTCCTGCCGGAGATGGGAGAGGCGCCGGCCGGCTGGGATGAGGAACTGTTCCCCAAGGACCCCGCCCTGCTGGAGAAAATCGTCCATCCGGAGGCCAGCGATATTGACGCCCTGATCTTTGCGCTTCAAGCGGAGCACAAGAGCTACGAGCTGTACCGCCGCATGGCGAAGGAGACGCAGGACGAGAAGGCGCGCCAGATGTTCCGCTGGCTGGCCAGCGCGGAACGCGGTCATTTCAATCAGTTGATGCTCAATTACGAAGCACTGCTTCAGACCGGCCATTGGGCATCTTGATACGTTTTCACATTCAGAAAGGAGCGCTAGGATGCAGTTACAGGATGCATTGGACATTCTGATTCGGGCGATGGTCAACGAGCAGGACGGTTACGACTTTTACGTGGCGGCCGCCGGCCGGGTGAGCGATCCCAAGGGCAAGAAGATGTTCATGAGCCTGGCGAACGACGAGCTGGGGCATCTGCACATCATCAAGGCGGAATATGATAAGGTCACCGCCGGCGGCGGCTTTGTCGACCTCGACGAGGCGCGGCGAAGCCTCCCTCCCGATCCCTCCCTCCAACTCTTCCCCGATAAGCGCCAGGTACAGCGCATGCTGGAAGCCGCCACGGACGACGAAGCCGCTCTGCGCATTGCCCTGGATTTCGAGCAGAAGGGCTATCACATGTATTCCGATGCGGCACAACGCAGTACGGACCGCAACGCACAGGAGGTTTTCCGCTTCCTGGCGGATCAGGAGAGCCAGCATTATGAACTCATCCAGAACACCCTGCATTTCCTGACGGACAGCGGGATCTGGTACTTCCAGGACTCGGAGAAGCCGTTCTTTGAGGGATAACCCGACAGGCACTCGGGCGCTTCGGAAGGGGGAGGAAGGCATTTCACACATTGCACAGGAGGTAAGCGTATGCGCAAGATGACCAAATCCAATCTGGAAGCGGCCTTCGCCGGCGAGAGCATGGCCCACATGAAGTACTCCATCTTCGCCGATAAGGCCCGGGAAGAGGGCTTCAACAACGTCGCCCGACTGTTTGAGGCCATCGCCTATGCCGAACGGGTCCATGCGACCAACCACCTGCGGGTGCTGGGGGGCATTGGGCATTCCACCAACAACCTCCAGACCGCCATTGACGGCGAGACCTTCGAGGTGGAAGAGATGTATCCCGCCTATCGGGTGGTGGCGGAATCGCAGGACGAGAAGGGTGCCGTGGTGAGTACCACGTATGCGCTGGAAGCGGAGAAGATCCATGCCGCGCTGTACACCGAGGCCAAGCAGGCGGTGGAGGCCGGCAAAGACATCGAGCCGCGCGACATCTTCATCTGCAGTGTGTGCGGCTATACCGGCTACGGGGAACCGCCGGATGTCTGCCCGGTCTGCAAGGCCAAGAAAGAGAAGTTCCGCTTGTTCTAGACCGCCCGTCCATCACAACAGGAGGATGCACACATGAAGAAATGGGAATGCCTGGCCTGCGGCTATATCTATGACCCGGCGAAAGGGGACCCCGAAGCCGGCATCGCCCCCGGCACCCCCTTCGAAGACCTGCCCGATGATTGGGTCTGCCCTGAGTGCGGCGCCGCCAAGGACATGTTTGAGCCGGTAGAGGAATAACGGATGCCCAGGGTGCGGGATGCGCGTCCGACCGCGTCCCGCACCCCACCCCACGGAACCATG
>JACIWP010000290.1 GCA_014360855.1 Anaerolineae bacterium | reverse complement strand
TCAAGGCGCACATTTACGAGTTCGTGCGGACATTCGACCTGAACCTATTGATTGTGGAAAATGCCCTATCCCTGCCGATGAACATTCCGCTCGGGCTGGCGCTGACGGAGTTCATCGCGGAGACGGAATTCACGACGATCGCCCATCATCACGATTTCACCTGGGAACGCTCCCGTTTCACGGTCTCGGCAGCCCAGGATTACCTGCGGGCGGCGTTCCCGCCCACCATGCATTCCGTCCGGCACGTGGTGATCAGCTCATTCGCCGGCGAACAGTTGGCCATTCGCGTGGGAGTGCGCTCGACTGTGATCCCCAATGTCATGGATTTCGAGCACGGGCCGCCACCGCCGGACGAATACGCCAACACCTTGCGGTCCGATTTAGGACTGGCCGATGGTTTCTTTTTGCTTCAACCCACGCGTGTGGTGCCGCGCAAACGCATCGAGCTGTCTATCGAGCTGGCGCGCCGGCTGGGGAACTGTACGCTGGTCATCACCCATTCCGCCGGCGATGAGGGGTTCACCTACCAGCGGTATCTGGAGGAATACGCCGGCCTGCTGAACGTGCGAGTGCTGTTCCTGCACGACCGCTTCAACCATTACCGCCGGGTGCTCCCAGACGGCCGCAAGGTCTATGCCCTGGCGGATGCGTATCAGCAAGCCGACCTAGTGACCTATCCTTCCCGAGAGGAAGGGTTTGGCAATGCCTTTCTGGAGGCGGTGTATTACCGCCGGCCGATCGTCGTCAGCGCCTATCAGATTTTCAAAACGGATATCCAGCCCAAGGGCTTTGATGTGATCGTGTTTGAAGAGGTGATTACGGACGAGATTGTGGAGCGCGTGCGGGAACTGCTGTCTAATCCGGACCGCATCGCCCAGATGGTGGAGCGCAATTATCAGGTGGCTCGCCGGCACTATTCATACTCCGTCCTGCGCCGCCGGCTGAGCCTTCTGCTGGAGAGCTGTCTGAGCGGGGAGGAGGGATGGTGACGTCCGAGGTGAGAGCAATACGAGTGATGATCCTGCATTATGCCGCGCCGCCCATCGTTGGGGGCGTGGAAAGCACCATTTACCACCATGCCCGACTGCTGACAGCGGCCGGCCTGCGGGTGGAGATCACTGCCGGCCGCGGCGAGCCTGTCCTGCCGGACGTGGGCCTGCATATCCTGCCCGAAGCGGATTCTCGCTATCCTGAAGTGCTGGCGGTCAAAGCTGAGCTGGACCGCGGCCAGGTGACCGAACGGTTTTACGCGCTGCGCGATGCCCTCGTTCAAAAGCTCGACGCGATGCTCCAGGGGGTAGATGTCCTGATCGGCCATAACGTGTTCACCCTGCACAAGAACCTGCCGCTGACCGCGGCGCTGTACGAGTGGATCGTGGGGAAAGGGCCGCGCAGTCTGGGGGTGCTGGCATGGCATCATGATTTGGCCTGGCGCGACCCGCAGTACGCCGGCGAGGTGCATGCCGGCTATCCCTGGGACTTACTGCGAGTGCCGTGGCCCGGGGTGCGCCATGTGACGGTGTCGGAGGCCCGGCGGGAGCATCTGGCGGCGATGTACGGCCTGCCGGCGGAGCAGATTGCCGTCGTGCCGCCGGGGGTGGACCCCGCCGAGCGTATGCTCTGGACATCCACCACGCGCCGCATCGTGGAAGCCTTCCGGCTGGACAATGCGGATGTGATCTTGTTACTGCCGGCGCGCATCACTCGGCGGAAGAATATCGAGCTGGCGGTACGGGCGGTTGCGGCCCTGCGCCGGCAGACAGGGTTGGACGCCCGGCTCCTGGTCAGCGGGCCGCCGGGGGCGCATAATCCGGCCAACATAGCGTACCTGGAACGCCTTCAGCGCTTGCGCGAAGAGGAAGATGTCCTAGATGCGGTGCATTTCGTCTATACGCTGGGACAGGAGGGGAATCCGCTGGTGCCGGATGACGCGACGATGGCGAACCTGTTCCTCCTGGCGGATGCTCTGCTCTTCCCCAGCCTGGAGGAGGGGTTTGGCATTCCAGTGCTGGAGGCCGGTCTGGTGCGTTTGCCCGTCTTCTGCAGTGATATTGCCCCTTTCCAGGCCACCGGTCAGGATGATGTCTTCTACTTCTCCCCGCAGGCACGGCCGGAAGATGTGGCCGGCCTCATTGCCCGCCATTTGCTGACGGATCGCGCCTTCCGTCTGCGCCGGCGGGTGCGGCGAGAATATGCCTGGGAGCGCATTATCCATGATATTCTCATCCCACTGATCCAGGCGGCGGTTGTCAAGAGGTAAGGAGGCGGAGCCATTATGGGAGAGTATCGGATTGTTATCCCAGTATATCGGGGGCAGCACGCGGAAAATTGGGTGCGCCTTGCACAGCACCTTCTGCCGGCGGAGGACGGCCATATTGATTTAATCGGCATTGTGGAAGTGCCGATGGGACATTCGCTGAGCGAAGGGGCGCTCCAGGCGCAGGAATGTAGGGAAGAATTGGTCCGCATCGCGGAACAGTGCGCCGAACTGCCGGTGCGCATCTCCCCGCATGTGTGGGTTTCGCATGCGCCGTGGCTGGAACTGCTCAGCGAACTGCAGGACGAGCCGGCAGACCTGCTGTTGATCCCCTGGGTGGGGATCGCAGAGAATGTCCTGGGTGTGCGCGTGCTGGAACTGCTGGCACATGCCCCGTGTGATGTGATCCTGGTGCAGGGCACCATTCATCGCTATGACCGGGTGCTGATGCCTGTGCGGGGAACCGCACACCTTCCTCTGCGCATGCGGCTGGCTTATGCACTGCACCGCCTGACCGGGGAACCGATCACGATACTCCACGTGCAGGACCCCGGAGGGGATCGTCCGCCGGCAGACCCGCTGACGATAATCGAGGAAATGCGTCAACAGTTGCCCTTCCCAGTGGAGCTGATTTCGGAACAGGGAGAGCCGGTGCAAATCATCCTGGAGCATGCCTCGGCACATCATGCCCTCGTGCTCGGCGCAACCTTATCGGAGCGTCTGGGGGGGCCGGCCCTGAGCACAGTACATGAGGATGTGCTTTCTCAGGCCCTTATCCCCGTTTTCCTGGTGCGATCCTTCGGTGAGCAGGCAGAGCTGTTCGAGAGAATCGTCCTGCCGCATGTCGTCACCACCACCTCTGCTTTGTCGGCGAAGGTGGACCGCTGGTTCGCTACCAATACCTTTCACTGGAGCGAGTTTGAGGATGTGCGGATGCTCCTGCAGTGGAAGGAGCGCAGTGGGCAGACTATCAGCCTGGCCCTGCCGGCCCTGAACGAGGAGAAAACCGTCGGCCGGGTGATCGAGACACTGCGCTCCGCCCTGATGGAGGAGTATCCTCTGCTGGATGAGATTGTCCTCATTGACAGCAATTCCACGGACCGCACCAGGGAGATAGCCCAGGAGCTGGGCATCCCGGTCTACATCCATCAGGAGATCCTGCGGGATGAGGTCGGAAGCGCCGCCGGCAAAGGGGAGGCCCTCTGGAAGAGCCTCTACGTCACCAAAGGGGATATCATCGTCTGGATTGACACGGATATCGTGAACATCCATCGCCGCTTCGTGCTG
>JACIWP010000289.1 GCA_014360855.1 Anaerolineae bacterium | reverse complement strand
CCCCGAGTGGGGGACCATGCTGGGGCGCGCCCAGCAGGTCTTTTTCTCTGCGCCGCACATCGGTATTTTCCCCGGTCTCGCTATCCTGCTGAGCGTGTTGGGGTTTAACCTGTTGGGGGATGGTCTGCGCGATGCGCTGGACCCGCGCTTGAAGGATTGACCTATGGGCAGAAACGATTGTCATCTGATGAGCAAGTATCCCTTACTGCGGAAAGAGGAGAAATGGAGAAGAGGGTTCCCATGACGGAGCAAACACAACCGCTGGAAGAGGTACCGTCGCAAAGCCGGCTGTTGGGCCGGCTGGCCGCCGTGGACCGTTGGTGGCTGTTGGTGCTGGCCGTTATCGGTTTGATCATCTTGCTTATTAAAGCCAGCCCCCATCCCTACGCAGAGATCTTCAATTTCCTCACCGACGGCATCGTCACGACCCTGCAGATCACCTTGACATCCTTTATCTTCATCCTCATCGTCGGGATGTTCGGGGGGCTGGGCCGGCTCTCGCGGAGCTGGCTCATCAAGGGCATCGCCTCGCTGTACGTGGAGATCATTCGCGGCATCCCTCTGCTGGTACAGCTCCTTTTCATCTGGTTCGCCCTGCCGCAGATTTTCGAGAAGATCGGCAATCTGCTGATGCCGCACTGGCCCAATGCCGGCCAGTGGTTCATTGACCTCAAGCTTCAGCCCTTCACTGCGGCGGTGCTCGGCATCACCATTTGCTACGGCGCGTATATGTCCGAGATTTTCCGCGCCGGCATCCAGTCCATCCACCACGGACAGATGGAGGCCGCCCGCTCCCTGGGCATGACCTATGTCCAGGCCATGCGCTATGTCATCCTGCCCCAAGCGGTGCGCGTCATCCTTCCGCCGGTGGGCAACGAGTTTGTCACCCTGCTCAAGGACTCATCGCTGGTGTCGGTGCTGGCCGTCGCGGACCTGACCCGCCGCGGGCGGGAATATATGTCGCGCACCTTCCTGAGCCTCGAGACCTGGACCATGGTGGCGCTGATATACCTAGTGCTGACCCTGACCTTTACCCGCCTGACCAGCGCCCTGGAGCGCCGCATGTCCCTGGGCCAGCGGCGGTAAAGAAAGTAAGGTGACAGTCACCCGATAGGTGACTGTCACCTGGGACATATTGAGAAGGCGAGGAAGAAAATGGAGAAAGAAGGGAAAGGTACGTCCCAAAAGATGATAGAGATCATCAACGTCTGCAAGAGCTTCGGCCGGGTGCGGGCGCTGATTGATGTGACCATGCATGTCAACCGCGGTGAGGTGGTGGTCATCATCGGGCCCAGCGGCTCCGGCAAAAGCACCCTCCTGCGCTGTATCAACCACCTGGAAGTGCTGGACTCGGGCACCATTATCGTGGACGGCATCCCCCTCACCGATGAGAAGACGAATATCAACGCCGTGCGCGCCGAAGTGGGCATGGTGTTTCAGCAGTTCAACCTCTTCCCGCACCTGACGGCGCTGGAGAACATCACCCTGGCACAGCGCGTGGTGCGCAAGCGGAGCAAGGAAGAGGCGGAGCACATCGCCTATGAACTGCTGAAGAAAGTGGGCATTCCCGAAAAGGCGCATGCCTATCCCATGCAGCTTTCGGGCGGGCAACAGCAGAGGGTGGCCATTGCCCGGGCATTGGCCATGCAGCCGAAGATCATGCTCTTTGACGAGCCGACCAGCGCGCTGGACCCGGAGATGATCAAGGAGGTGCTGGATGTGATGCTGGACCTGGCGCGCGAGGGCATGACCATGGTGGTGGTCTCCCATGAGATGGGCTTTGCCCGGGCGGCGGCGGACCGCATCATCTTCATGGACGCCGGCCGCATCATCGAAGAGACGACCCCGGAAGAGCTGTTCACCGCGCCGAAGCACGAGCGCACGCGCCAGTTCCTGAGCAAGATCCTGCACTAGCCGGCCTATGTCGCTCCTGCCCTTCCTGTTGGAAGCCGTGCTGATCTCCCTTTCCGGCGTGATGGCCCCCGGCCCGATTACCACAGTGGTGGTGGGCAAGGGGAGCGAATCGCCGCACGCCGGCGCGCTGGTGGCCGTCGGCCACGGCATCGTCGAGTTCCCCCTCATGCTGGCGGTGCTGTACGGCGCCGGCCGCCTCTTCGGCATCCCGGCCGTGAAGGCCGGCATCGCCATCGCCGGCGGCATCTTCATGCTGTACATGGGCGTGGACATGTTCCGGGCGTTGGTCCGTTTCACGGATGCCCAACCCCTGGCCGCCCATCACTCCCCGCTGGCCGCCGGCCTCCTCCTCAGCCTGGGCAACCCGTACTTCCTGGTCTGGTGGGGCACGGTCGGGGCGGCGCTGGTACTGCGCGCAGTGGCATTCGGCCTGCTGGGGTTCCTGGCCTTCGCCGTCGTCCACTGGCTGTGCGATTTCTGCTGGTACTACTTTTTATCCGCGGTGACGTACCGGGGCGGGAAGTTCCTGGGGAAGCGCTTTCAGCAGGTCCTGCTGGCGGCCTGCGGGGCATTCCTTCTCTTTTTCGGTGCGCGGTTCATTTTCGACGGCATCACCGCCTGGCCGGCATAGGCCAGGCCCCGCTCACTGCCGGCCGGCGTCCTCAAAGCCCAGGTAGTACACGGCGGCGGCCAGGTACACCCGCGCAGCCCGCACCACGTCGCGCAGGCTGACATATTCCGGGTTGGCGAGGTACCGCTCCCGGTTCGTGCCGTGATAGACGGTGGGGATGCCGTACTCGCCGGCGGTCTTGGAAGCATCTCCTACATCCAGAAAGCCCCCCAGCGGCAGGTCCTGATCCGTCACCAGGGAATATGCCCGGCGCAGGGCCTGGATGATCGGCTCGCGCTCGTGCAGACGGAAGCCCAACCCGAGGACGTTGACCTGACATTCGATCTTGGCGCGGGTGCGGGCCTGCAGTTCCTGCTGGAGCAGGAGGAATTCCCCCACAATCTCATGCTCGGTCTTGCCGGGGCTGAAGCGGCGCGTGCCGGCGATGGCGCATTCCGCCGGCACGCGCTCCGGCTCGTCGCCGGCGTGGATACTGCCCACCTGCACCGTCTCCGGCCCGATGTACGGCCACGCGACCTGCCCAAGCTCCTCGTTCCAGCGTTCCAGGCGCTCCAGGATAATCCAGCTCTCCCAGATGGGATGCGGCGCGTCCGCCGGCGTGTACAACTCGTGCATGGGCTCCCCCTCTTGCCGCACCCTCCAGCGGAACTGGGCACATCCTCGGCCGGCCACCGGCACGTAGCGGTGCGGGCCGGCGGCGCAGATGACGGCGTTGCCCAGGCTCCCATGCCGTGCCAGGGCGTCCAGCCCCTCGCGCCGGCCGGGCGGCTCGTGCAGGGTATGGATGACCGCCTGGAGCCGGCCGCGCAAGCGGTAGGGGGAGGATGCCAGGACGCGCAATGCCTCGGTGATGGCCGCAACCCCGCTTTTGCCCTCCGCGCACCCTCGGCCGTAGATAAGCCCCCCTTCCTGGTACGCCGGCGGATGGTCCAGCGGCCGATGGTCAAGGTGCCCGAGCAGGGTGAGGGTGGGGCCGACGCCGGCGCTGGGCAGGGAGATG
>JACIWP010000288.1 GCA_014360855.1 Anaerolineae bacterium | reverse complement strand
CTGCTCATGCTCTTGGTCGTCACCCGCGTCTATCAGGTGCCTATGCGCGGCTCGCTGGCGCTCCTGTTGGGGCTGACGGCGCTGTACATCAGCGCCGAGATGGGCATGGGGCTGATCATCTCCAGCGTGGCGCGCAGTCAGCAACAGTCGCTCCTGCTGGTGTTCCTCATCGGCGTGCTGAACGTGGCCTTTTCCGGGTACCTGGTCCCGACAGAGAACCTGCCCCTGCTGTTGAGGCAGGTCTCATACCTGTTCCCCCTTCAGCATTACATGACGTTACTGCGGCAGGTGATGCTGAAGGGAGCGGCTCTGGCGGATGTCCTGCCGGATGCAGGAGCCATTCTCCTGCTGGGGACAGTCATCGCCGGCGTGGCCTATTCCGTCGTACAGCGCCGGCTGGATTGAGAGGTGCAGTCCATGCGCGACCTTATGGAGCTAACACCCCAGCAGTTGGACATCGTGCAGAGGCCCTGTCAGGACAATGACACCCTTTTTGTCGCCGGCCCCATCGGCGCCGGCAAAAGCACCGCGCTCTGGCACCGCCTGCTTCACCTCCTCCAACTGCCGGTGCGCGGCGAATCCGTCCTCTTTCTGGTGCCCGACCGCGGCCTGCGCGACCATATCGAGTCCATGCTGACCCGCCAGGCGCTGGTACCGCACGGCCGGCCCACCATCACCACTTATTACGGCCTCGCCCGCCGCATGGTGGACCTGTTCTGGCCGGCGATCGCCGCCGAGGCCGGCTTCGCCCACCCGGAGCGCGATCCGGTGTTCCTGACCTACGAGACCGCCCAGTTCCTCATGTACCAGGTCATCCAGCCGCTCATGGATGAGCACGCCTATTTCCATGACGTGCGGGTGCGGCCCCGCCGGCTGACCTCCCAACTGCTGGACAACCTGAACAAAGCCGCCATCAACGATTTTCCCTACACCGAAATTCGCGAGCGCCTGGCCCAGGCCAATCCCACCGCCAGCGAAGCGCTCTATTGGCAGGCGCAGGAGTGCCTGACGCGCTTCCGCCGGCTCTGTCTGGAGCGCAACGCGCTCGACGTATCCCTGGTCATCGAGGTCTTCCACCGCTACCTGCTCCCCAATCCGATCTTCTGGGCCTTTTTCTCGCGCCACTTCCGCCATCTCATCGTGGACAATGTCGAGGAAACCGTGCCGGTGGAGCAGGACCTCATCCGGCGCATGCTGAAGGTATGTGATTCCGCTGTGCTGGCCTATGACATCGGCGGCGGCTACCGCATCCTGCTGGGCGTGGACCCGGAAGGGGCATGGGACCTGCGCCAAGCCTGCCGGCACGCGGTAGACCTGGACGATGCCTTCGTGCCCAATCGGCAGATCGCCGGCTTCGCCAGCCGGCTGGCCGGCATCCTCCTGGAAGGCAGAACCGAACCGGAGCCGTCCGCAGAAGCCCTGCGCGATCACATCCACCTCTATCAGACCACCTACCGCTCCGATATGATCCGCTGGGTGGGCCAGCAGGCCGCCGCGCTGGTGGAAAGCGGCGTGCCGCCGGCGGAAATCGCCATCATCGCGCCGTATGTGGACGGCGTCCTGCGCTTCGGCCTGCAGGAAGCCCTGCGCTCCCACGGCATCCCCTTCCGCATCCTGCGCCGCTGGACCAGCTTCCGCGACGATGCCGTGGTGCGCGCCCTACTCACGCTGTCGGCCCTCGCTCATCCGGAATGGGAACGTTTCCCCCAACCGCAGGAGGTGGCTGAGGCGCTGTCCCAGCTTATCCCGGACCTTGACCTGGTGCGCGCCGCCCTGCTGGTCTCCGTCCTGTATGAGCCACGCGCCGGCCTGAAGGACGCCGGCGAGCTGGACCCCCACCTGCGCGAGCGCATCGGCTTCGCCGCCGTCGAGCGCTACCAGGAGCTGTACCAATGGATAAAAGAGTACATTGCCGGCCAGCCGCTGTCCCTTGACCGCTTCCTCAGTCGCTTCTTCGAGGAAGTGCTCTGCGCCAAAGGCTTCTGGCCCCCGGAAAACCTGGACGCCCACCGCGCCTGCTCCCGCCTGATGGAATCCGCGCGCAAATTCCGCTGGGCCGCGCCGGCCCTGGGTGGCCTGGAGCCGGAATCGCCCCAATTGGGCCGGCATTACCTGGAGATGATAGACCAGGGCGTGGTCGCCGCGCGCTATATCGAGCGTGCGCAGGAGGCGGACGCGCCGGCGGTGCTGATCGCTCCGGTCTACGCCTATCTGCTGGAAAATCACAGCTCCGACGTCCATTTCTGGGTGGATGTGGGTGCCCCGGAATGGTGGCGGCCTCCTCACCAGCCGCTGACGAACCCCATCGTGCTGTCGCGGCGCTGGCAGGCCGGCCAGACATGGGATATGGACCATGACCTGGCCCTGCGTAACCGCCTGATGGTGCGCATGGTCGAGGGCCTGGCGCGGCGCTGTCGCCGGCGGGCCTACCTCTGCGCCAGTGACATCAGCTCCATTGGGTTGGTGCAGGACGGTCCCTTCCTCACCACCGCCCTGCGCGTCCTGGCCGGGGAGGTTCAGCCATGATGCAGTTGCGCCGCTCCCAGCAGAAGGTCATGACATATACCGGCGGCTACATGGCGGTCTCCGCCGTGCCCGGCAGTGGCAAAACTACCACCCTGTCCCTGCTGGCAGTGGAGCTGATCGAGCGCCACGGGTTCGGCCGGCTGGAGGAGCGGAGCCTGCGCCGGCGGCTTCAGCAAGAGCGCGCCCGATCGGCCAATGAGCAGGCCGCCGGCGAGGAACTGGAACTGCCCCAGGTGCTCATCGTCACCTTCTCCAATGCCGCGGTGGCCAACTTCAAGAGCAAGATCGCCGGCTTCCTGCGCGAGCGCGGCCTGCCCCAGCATGCCGGCTACGATGTGCGCACCCTCCACAGCCTGTCCCACTGGATCGTCCAGCAGGCGCCGGGCGATGTCGGCCTGGACCCCGAATATGACATCCTGGGCGAGGTCGAGTTTCATCGCGGGGTGGCGAGCGCCGTCGCGCGCTTTATGGCCCACAACCGCACCGCCATTTTGGAGGCGCTGAGACTGTCGGAGGAGGTCTCCGAGTCGGACCTGCGCAGGGTGATGCAGGACTTGGCGACCACGACCATCCGCACCGCGAAGATGATGCGTCTGCGCCCCGAGGAGCTGATGCGCCGGCTGGCCGGCGTCTCCGACGGGCCGGTGGTGCGGCTCGCCGTGCTGGGCACAGAAATGTACGCCGAGTATCAGCAGTACCTCAACCAGCGGGCCTCCCTGGACTTCGACGACCTGGTGTGGTTGGCGTATGACCTGCTCCAGAAAAACCCGGCGCTCCTGCGCCGGCTCCAACAGCGCTGGCCCTATATCCTGGAGGATGAAGCCCAGGACAGCTCTCCTCTGCAGGAGAAAATCCTGGCCCTGCTGAGCGCGGCGCATCACAACTGGGTGCGCGTCGGGGACCCCAATCAGGCTATCAATGCCACCTTCACCTCGGCGGACCCGCGTTACTTCCGCCGCTTCTGCGAGCGCCCCGACGTGCGCCTGGTGAGGCTGGACGAGGCCGGCCGCAGTGCTCTGCC
>JACIWP010000287.1 GCA_014360855.1 Anaerolineae bacterium | reverse complement strand
TACGCCCACCGCTTCAGCGAGGAAGAGCGCATCGCCAAGAACGCCATCTGGCAGGTGCTGTGCCGGCACTTCTTCCAGCGCTATGTGCGGCCGGAGGATGTGGTGCTGGACCTGGGCGCCGGCTTCTGCGAGTTCATCAACAACATCCAGTGCCGGGTGCGCTATGCCGTGGACATCAGCGAGGAGACGGCCCGCTACGCTCGGCCGGAGGTCATCGTCTACCGCACGCCGGCGACCGACCTTTCCCCCATCCCCGATGGGACGGTGGACCTGGTCTTCTGCAGTAACTTCTTCGAGCATCTGCCCGATAAGGGGGCCATGAGCCAGACCCTGCGGGAGATTCACCGCGTGCTGGTGCCGGGCGGCCGGCTGATGATCCTCCAGCCCAATATTAAATATCTCTACAAGGAGTACTGGGATTTCTTCGATCACCACATCCCGCTGAGCCATCTGAGCATGATCGAGGCGCTGGCCGGCCACGGCTTCGTGCCGCGCCAGGTCATCCCGCGCTTCATGCCCTTTACCAGCAAGAGCGCCCTGCCCAAGTGGCCGTTCTTCGTGCGGCTGTACCTGATGTTCCCGCCGGCATGGCGCATCCTCGGCCGGCAGATGTTCATCCTGGCCGAAAAGGGAGGGCCGGCGGCATGAGCGCGACCGGGCGCGAGCGCTGGTGCCAGGCACTGCTGGTGCTGTTGCTGTTCATCAGCTACGCCTACTTCCCGCCGCGGCGCGTGGACTGGAACCAGAACGGCCGCATGGACCTGGTGCTGGCCATCGTGGACCAGGGCCGGCTGGAGATTGACGACTACGTCGGGAACACCGGCGATTATGCCCACTTCGGCGGACATTACTACTGCGACAAGGCGCCGGGGGTCTCGTTCCTGGGCGTGCCCTTCTACTGGGCTTTTCGGCAGGTGACGCGCCTGCCGGGCCTGGGGACCTGGATGGCACACCTGGCGGGACATCTCGCCTCGTCGCCGGCCTCTCCCCAGGAAGCGGCCGGCCTCTTCCCCTGGCGCGGCTACTTCGCCCTGGCGCTGTACGCCACGACACTCGGGGCGGTGGCCCTGCCCTCTGTACTGCTGGGCCTGCTGGTCTATCGGGGAGCGCGCCGGCTGGGCGCCGGCGCGGGGACCAGCGCCCTGCTGACCCTCGTCTACGGTCTGGGCACGACGGCCTTCCCCTACGGGAGCGCGCTGTACGGCCATATGCTGGCGGCGGCCTGTCTGTTCGGCGCTTTCTACCTCCTGTGGGGATGGGCAGAGGGCCGGCGCTCCGCCTGGCGGGCGTTCCTGGCCGGCCTCCTGCTGGGCTGGGCGGTGGTCACCGAGTACCCGATGGTCCTGCCGGCCGGCGTGCTCGGCCTCTACGCGCTGTATCGCCTGCGCTCGGTGAAACCTATCGGCTGGCTGGCATTGGGCGCGGCCCTGCCGGCGGCCCTGCTGGCCGGCTATGACCTGGCCATCTACGGCTCGCCCCTGCCCATGGGCTACGCCTATTCGGAGCTGTGGCAGGAGGAGGTGCAGACCGGCTTCATGACCCTGACGGCGCCGAGCCTGGAGCGGTTGTGGGGCATCACCTTCAGCCCCTATCGCGGGCTGTTCTTCCTGTCGCCGGCCCTGCTGGCGGCGTTCCCGGGCTTCGTCGTCTGGTGGCGCCGGCGGGAGCACCGCCCCGCATGGTGGGCCTGCCTGCTGGTCATCGCAGTGCTCCTGCTGTTCAACGCTTCCTCGGTGGTCTGGTGGGGCGGGTTCGCGGTAGGCCCGCGCTACATCGCGCCGGCGGTGCCCTTCCTGATGCCGGCCATCGCCGCCTGGCTGGCCAGGGGTGGATGGCGCCGGCCCGTGTTCGCCGCGTTGGGCGCGCTGTCCATCTTCGAGGTGTGGGCGCAGACCATCACAGCACTGAAGTTCTATCCGCCCGAGATGTACCGCTTCCCATTGATAGAATATGCCCTGCCCTTGTTGCGGCAGGGACAGATGGCGGCCAATTTGGGCATGGCGCTGGGTTTGGCGGGATTATGGAGCCTTCTGCCGTTAGTGGTGATAATGGCTGTGCTGGCGGCCGGCCTGGCATGGGCCTGTCGCGCGCCGGCAGGAGGGGTAGCATGACCGGCCGGCGGCTGTCCGCGCAACGTCTCTGGCTGGAGGGCCTGGTGCTGTTCCTCATAGCGCTGGCCCTTCTCCTGCCGTTCCACCGCTACAACCTGTGGGACATGACCGAGGGCTGGGTCATCGCCGACGAGGGGCATCAGGCCTATCAGCCCCTGCGCTGGCTGGCCGGCCAGATGTTTTACCGGGACTTCGCCACGGATAACTATCCGCCCGGCATGGTGCTGTGGAACGGTCTGCTCTTCCGGCTGTTCGGCGTGCGTCTGTCGGTCCTGCGGGCGGCCCTGGCCTTCATCGGCGCCGGCATCGCGCTACTCGCCTACCTGCTGGCGCGGGCGGTACTGCCGGCCGGCGCGGCCCTTGCCGCCTACGCGCTGTGCCTGACCTGGAATGTGCCGTATCTGAACATGGCCTTCCCCTCGTGGAAATGTGTGGTGTTGGGACTGCTGGCCCTGGGCGCGGTCTGGCGCTATCAGCGCCGGCCGCATGCGGCCTGGCTGGCCCTTGCCGGCGCCTTATGCGGCATCTCTGCCCTGTTCAAGCTGACCCAGGGCGCCTATCAATGGATCGGGCTGGCATTATTCCTGGCCTGGCGCAGTGCCGCCGGCCGGGCGGGGGAGGGCTGGCGCCGGCGGGTCTTCTCCCCGGAAGGGGCCGTCGCGTTCCTCTGCCTGGTGATGGGCGGCATCCTGCTGGCCGGCTATGCCACACCGGTCAACCTGGTGGCCTTCGGCCTGCCGCTTCTGCTGGCGTCGTTGGCCGTGTGGATGGGACAGCCGGCGCAGGGCATCCAACGGGGAGCGCTTCCTTTCTGGCGCGAACTGCTCTGGCTGGCGGCCGGGGCCGCTCTGGTGACGCTGGCATGGACGATCCCAGCCGTGAAGGCGGTGGGCTGGCCCTTGTTCCTGGAGCAGACCTTCCTGGGGCCCTGGCGCCGCAGTGCGCTGATGCAGGCGGCCATCCGCCCCCCGACCCCCAACGCCTGGGGAGCGCTGGCCTGGGCCGGCCTCGGCGCCCTGGCTGGCTGGAAGGCACGTCGCCTGCCGGCCCCGGCGGTGCTGTTGTACGGGCTGGCCGGTGTCCTGCTGTGGTTCATCCCGTGGGGCGGGGAATGGACGCTCCAAGGGGCACTGCGCGCCGGCCTGCAGAGCTGGACGGGCCTGCGCTTTTATCTGCCGGCCCTGGTGAGCCTGGGATTATGGTGGGACGTATGTTTGGGCCGGCGAGGGACCCCGGACGCGCCGTGGGCCGTGCTGTTCCTGACCTACGGCGCCTGGAATATGATGCAGGTCTTTCCGTTCGCCGATGCCAATCATCTGCTGTGGTCGATTCAGCCGGCCTTCATCGGGCTGGCCTGGCTGGGATATCAGGCCTGGCTGGCCTGGCGGGAGAAGGTCCACGAGGCCGGCCGGCGGTGGGCGTTGCCGGCGCTGGCCCTGGCGCCGGCGGCGCTGGTGGCCCTGCAGATC
>JACIWP010000286.1 GCA_014360855.1 Anaerolineae bacterium | reverse complement strand
CATGCCCTCGATCCAGTTGTCCACGTATTTGCGCCAGGTCATGTCCGAGGCGATGACGTAAATCATCCGCTGGTCTTCACGCCAGAACATCATGCCGCGCTGGAAGCGCTCCACGGCGGTCCAGGTCTCGACCATGGGGCTAGAGGGACAGCCAAGCTGACTGCGGACCGTGCCGGCCCAGGCGGATGCAAACGGCGCCCCCAACGGGATACTACACGGGTACGGCGTCGGCGTGGCGGTCGCGGTCGGCGGCACCGGTGTGAAGGTGGAGGTAGGCGGCGGCACCGGTGTAGGCGGGCGCGGCGTGGGCGTGAAGGTGGGCGGTATCGGTGTGGGCGGCGGTGGAGGGGGCGGCGCCGGCACGATGGGGAGCGGGAGCGCCGGCGAACGGTTCACCAGATAGGCGGCCACCCAGCCCAGCCGGCCGTCCTGCAACTGCACGTACAGCCAGCCCAGATCCGCCGACTGCCCCAGCAGGAGCACGTACTGGCCGTACACGGCCTGGGCGATGACCGGGTAAATGGTGCCCGGGCCGGCGCGCACGTTGGCGGTGGTGCGGTTGATCATGCCCCAGGGGGACGGCGTGGGCGGGATATAGGGCGTGAAGGTCGGCGTCGGGTAAATGATCTGGGTGGGCCTCGCCGTCGGCGTGGCCGTGGGCACGATGGGCGGTGCCGGCGTGGCCGTCGGCATCGCGATCGCCGTGGCCGCCGGCGTCTCCGTGGGTGGGACCTGCGCCGTAGGTGTCGGCAGGGGTTTGGTGGGGGTCGCCGTTGGCGGCGCCAGGGTGGGCGTAGGGCTGGGCGGCACCGGGGTATCCGTTGCCATGGCCACCAGCGTGGGGGTAGCGGTGGCGACGGCCGGCGGGACGGCCGGCTGGGGTTTCAGCACCAACAGCCAGGCCGCGATGCCCAGGATGCCCAGCGCGACCAGCACTCCCAGTACGCCCACGATCCACAACAGAATCGTTTGCCTTCGTGATGGGCTCATCGCTTGCCCCTCCTTCAAATGTACCGGTTTTGGGGACAACCCGTTAGCGGCGGGGCCACTGCGTTCGTAGCCGGCGGCCGGCCCCTCGTAATGCAGGCGGTAGGCGCCGATTTCGATCACATCCCCGGGGCGGAGCCGCCGCGCCACGTTGGGGGATATTTCCCGTCCGTTGATGCGGGTGCCGTACGTGCTTCCCAGGTCAACCAGCCGGCAGCCGCGCGGGTCGCACAGCACCTGTGCGTGGTGCGCCGCGATCCCCGCTCCCGGCAGGATGAGGTCATTATCCTCGGCGTGGCCGATAGAGGTGGCGCCCACCGGCAGGACAAACTCGCGCACCCCTCCGCCGGCATCCACGATGGTGAATTTCGATCGGATGTCAGCCATAGCTACCTCTGCTAGCGCGCGGACGAACGCCCGCTCCTCCTACTGCTCCGCACATAAAAGTATAGCAGGTTTTACATAAGGATGCAACGGCCGGCGGCCCCTTCCAGGCCTTCTCCCCAAAATTAAAGGTTAAACCGCGCTCGGGTTGACAGGCCTATTCCCTTGTGGTATAATACCGACCAGTCGGTATGTTGTTCCGAGGGAGGTGTCTCATGAAGGTGCTGGTAACAGGCGCGTTCGGCAATATTGGACGCAGTACGCTGGACGCTCTGCTGGAGCACGGCCACACGGTGCGTGCGTTCGACCTGCACACGCCGGCCAATCGGCGCATCGCGCGCCAGCTCGCGCGGAAGGCCGGCGAGCGGCTGGAGGTTCACTGGGGGGACCTGCGCCGGCCGGCGGATATCCAATCCGCCCTGCCGGGGATAGATGTGGTGATTCATCTGGCCTTCATCATCCCCAAGCTCTCCCATACGGGGGTGGAGTGCGAACGACGCCCCGATTGGGCCTGGGAAATCAACGTGGGCGGCACCCGCAATCTCCTCACCGCCATGCAGTCCATGGACCAGCCCCCGCGGCTGATCTTCGCCTCCTCGTACCATGTGTACGGCAAGACCCAGGACCAGCCCCCGCCCCGCAAAGTCACTGACCCGGTACACCCGGTGGAACATTACGCCCGGCACAAGCTCGAGTGCGAGGAGATGATCCGCGCCTCCGGCTTGACGTGGGCGATACTGCGCCTTTCGGCGGCCATGCCGATTTCGCTGATCCTGGACCCGGGCATGTTCGATGTGCCGTTGAGCAACCGCATGGAGTTCGTGCATACGCGCGATGTGGGGGAAGCCTTTGCCCACGCGGTCGAGAGCCAGGAGATCTGGGGCAAGACGCTGTTGATCGGGGGCGGCCGGCGCTGTCAGTATTATTACCGCGAGATCGTGGAGCGCATCTTGGAAGGGCTGGGCATCGGCACCCTGCCGGCGGAGGCCTTCAGCACCGAGCCGTTCGCCACGGATTGGGTGGACACGGAGGAAAGCCAGCGCCTTCTGGGGTATCAGCGCCGCACACTGGACGATTACGTAGAGGATGTGCGGAAGGCATTAGGGGTGCGCCGGCACTTCATCCGGCTGTTCCGCCCCGTGATCCGCGCCTGGCTGTTGAGCCGTTCGCCGTACTGGAAAGCGCGCAAGCGCGGTGCGGCCGGACTGCCGGCGCCCATGGCCAACGGCCGCTGACAGCACGTCATCCCACCAATGTGGGGCCGGAGGTGACGACGGGAATCTGCCCCCCGCAAACCCGACGCGCCAGGTCTGCCAGGGCGTTCAGGCGGTCCGGGTGCACAGCGGGCGGGCTTTCGGAGACATACACCTGCCCGAGGGTGGGGTACAGGCGCCGGTTATCCGAAAAAGCGTTCAGCTCCCAGCGGTGGATGACGCCGGCGTAATCCCGCAGGAACTCTGCCATGGCGCGAATATTGCTTTCCGAATCGGTCCACCCCGGGATAATGGGCGTGCGGATCCAGATATTTGCCCGGGAAGAGGCCAGCATCCGCACGTTTTCCAGGACGGCCCACACCCCATAGCCCGTGCCGATTTTGTGCAGGCGCGTCTCCATTATCCGCAGGTTCACGATCCAGAGGTCAATGTAGGGCATCAGTACCTGGTACGTGGACCATTCGTGGATGAGGCAGGTTTCCAGGGCGGTGTGGATAGCCAGCTCTTTGCAGGCGCCGGCCAGCCGGCGCAGGAATCCTGAGTGGGATGCGGCCTCCCCGCCGGCGAACGTAACCCCGCCGCCGGAATATTGATAGAAGGTGCGGTCCTGCGTGATGATTTCCAGTAGGGCATCCAGGGAATAGGGATGGCCGGCGATCTCCAGCGCGCCAGAGGGACAGGACAGCACACACGTGCCGCAGGCTTGGCAGAAATGGCGGTTGATGGCAATATGCTCTTCCACCGGGCTGAGCGCGGCATTGGGGCAGATTTCCACGCAGTCGTGACAGCCGATACAGCGGTCCGGGTAATACAGCAGTTCCGGGCGGTACGAGATGCCCTCCGGGTACGGGCACCAGCGGCAGGAAAGGGGACAGCCTTTCAAAAAGATGACCGTGCGGATTCCCGGTCCATTCGCCGTGGAAAACTTCTGCACCCGAAAGACGACCGCCCGGCTCAGTCGTTCGTCGGCATCCGTCATGCCCGACCTGCTCCGAGTATCGCTCTCACAGACTGCCGTCCGGG
>JACIWP010000285.1 GCA_014360855.1 Anaerolineae bacterium | reverse complement strand
CGATTACCGCATCGTGCCGGATGGATTCTCCGTCCGCTGGACGCGCACGCTGTACTTTGACGCCGGCCAGTACCAGTTCTTCACCGAGACGGATGACGGCGTCCGCCTGTACATTGACGGCTATCCAGTCATCAGCCAGTGGAAGGACCAGATCCCGACCGTCTACTCGGCGGTGGTGACGCTCTCGGCCGGCAACCACACCATCATCATGGAATATTACGAGAACACCGGCGCGGCGACGGCCCGGCTGTGGTGGCAGAGGCTAGGTGCCCCGGCACCGACGCCCACGCCGGCCCCCTCCGTGAATGCCTGGCGCGGCGAGTACTACGCCAACCGCTGGCTGAGCGGATCGCCGGCGCTGGTGCGCTACGATGCCGACATCAAGTTCGACTGGGGCATCGGCTCGCCCGACCCGCGCCTGCCGGCGGATGATTTCTCCGTCCGCTGGACGCGCGATATCACCTTCGAGAGCGGTTATTACCGCTTCACCGTCCAGTCCGATGACGGTGTGCGGCTCTACATTGACGGCCGGCCGATCATCGACCGCTGGTTCGATCAGCCGCCCACCTCGTACACGGTGGAGAAGCAGATGACCGCCGGCGTGCACACCGTCATGCTGGAATACTACGAGCGCGGCGGCGGTGCCTCCATCTTTCTGTGGTACTGGAAGATCCAGCCGCCTCAGCCCATCACCGCCTGGCGCGGCGAGTATTACAACAACCGCTGGATGTATGGGCCGCCGGCCGTGGTGCGCAACGACAACGAGATCAAGTTCAATTGGGGCATGGGCTCTCCCGACCCGCGCATCAACCCGGACAACTTCGCCGTGCGCTGGACGCGGGAGATGACCTTCCAGGAGGGCCGCTACGAGTTCACCACCAAGACCGACGACGGTGTGCGGCTCTGGATCGATGACCGGTTGGTCATCGACCAGTGGCGGGATATGGGTCCCGGCATCTTCACCTACACCATCTGGCTGTCGGGCGGCACGCACCGCATCCGCATGGAGTATTATGAGAACGCCGGCGCCGCCCAGGCCGAGCTGACCATCCGCGGGCCTCTGCCTGTGCCCAGCGGCGGCAACCTGATCACCTGCGTCGGCCGCTATTACTCCTGGGTGAAGGTGTACCAGCGGACGGCGGACGGCAAGTGGCTGGACATTAACCCGCGCGGCTGGGGGGCGATTGACCCATCCGGCTACCTGAAGATCGACGGCCTGCCCGTGGATTACTTCCGCTACGGCATGCAGGGCCATCCGTACAAGGTGGAGCTGTGGGTCAACGGCCGGCTTGTCCAGCAGGTGGGCAACACCGACATCGGCCAGCCGGAGTTCCGCATCCGGCCGAATGCGGACAACTACACGCCGTGGCGCTGTCCGGTGCAGTGATCGCCGGCGGCCCGGAAACACAACGGGAGGGGATGTGTATCCCCTCCCGTTGTTCTTTGCCCATTTAGTCCGCCGGCAGAAAAACCGCCCGCCCAATGCGCACCATCGTGGCGCCCTCCTCCACCGCCGGCTCAAAATCGTCCGTCATCCCCATCGAAAGCTCATCCCAGCAGGCCTGCGGGAACTGCCGCGCCAGCGCATCGCGCAGTTCGCGCAGCCGGCGGAAATACGGTCGGGCTTCCTCTGCATGCGGCACAATCGGCGCCATGGTCATCAACCCGCGGATGCGCAGATAGGGCAGTTCCAGAATCTTGCCGACCGCCTCCGGCACCTCCTCCGGCAAGAAGCCCCATTTGGTCTCCTCATGGCTCAGCTTGATCTCCAGCAGGACGGGCATTACCTTTCCGATGGCGCTCAACCGCTTCTCCATTTCTTCGGCCAGCGCCAGCCGGTCCACCGAGTGCACCAGGTCGAACGCCGGCATGGCATCCCGCACCTTGCGCCTCTGCAAATGGCCGATCATATGCCATGCCGGCGCCGGCGCATCTCCCAACAGCTCCCGCACGGCGGCTATCTTGGGCAGAGCCTCCTCCACCCGGTTCTCCCCAAAGTCCCGTACTCCATAGGCATAGGCCGCCGCCACCGCTTCTGCCGGCATGTTCTTGCTCACCGCAACCAGCCGCACCGTGTCCGGGTCCCGGCCGGCGCGTGCACACGCCCGCGCGATCCGCTCACGCACCCGCTGAAGGTTGTCCGCAATGTATGCCCACCGGGACATATCTACCCCTCCGAACGTCTTTCCAGGTTACTTCAGCACTGCCACCATAGGGAAACGCCCGGTCAATCCCCCGCTGGCGCGGTGGGAGAAAAAGCGATGGGAATGGCAGGCGGTGCAGATGCCGGCCACCTCGATCTGCCCTACCCCCAGCCCGGCCAACTGCCGGTAATTGGCCTGCCATAAATCGAGATGGAAGCGCCCGTTCACCTGGCGAAAGAGCGGGTTCGCCTCGCTTTCCCCCCAGGCCTGGTGCGCCGCCCGCACGACATCCTCGCCCACCGCGTAACAGCACGGCCCGATGGAAGGCCCGATGCCGGCGCGGATGTCCTCCGGGCGCGAGCCAAATTCCCGCATCATGGCCAGCACCAGCGCACGCGCCATGCCGGCCACCGTCCCCCGCCAGCCGGCGTGCGCCGCCCCCAGCACACCCCGGCGCGCGTCATAGGCCAGGATGGGCACACAGTCGGCGAAGCGCAGGATGAGCGGCACTCCCGGCTCATCCGTGATCAGCCCGTCCAGCTCCCCCACCTTCTGCCCGCGGTGCGTCCTCCCGACCCGCATGACCCGATTGCTGTGCACCTGACGCACCGTGACCAACTCCGCCGGCGCCACACCCAGTGCCTCGCAGGCGATCTCCACGTTTCGGTGCACATTCGCCGGGTCGTCCGCCACATCCGCCCCCACGTTGAGGGTATCATAGGGCGCCGGGCTGACGCCTCCCTGCCGGCCGAATATGCCGTGCTCCAGCTCTGGCACATCTTGCAGGATCGCAAAGCGGAAAATGTCGAGGGACATCAGGCCTCTCCTGTTCCAGCGATCTCGCACACGCCGCAAGCGGTACAGCCGGCCCCTGGACAGCCGGCCGGCAGTTTCCCCTCCTCCGCCCGTTCGGCCATGCGTTGGAGGAAGCGCCGGCCGACCCCATGGTCAATATGGTCCCACGGCAGTGACTCCTCATATCCCCAGGCCCTCAACCACTCCGCCGGCTCCAGGCCCTGTTCCTCCAGGCTCTGCCGCCAGGCGGCCAGCGTCGGTCGGCGCAGTCCGACCAGCGCCGGCGCCAGGCGCTCATCGCCGCGCGCCAGCACTGCCTGCACCTGCGACCACTCTGGGCTTTCAGCGCGCACCTGCATCCGTTTGCCTCGCAGACCCTGGCGGACCCGTTCCAACCGGGCCTTGACCACATCCACCGCCGGCGCGGACAGCCACTGGAACGGCGTATGCGGCTTAGGCACAAAGGGGGTCACATTCACCACGATCTGATGAGGGAACTGGCCGGCGGTGCGCTGTACCAGTTCGATCAGCGCTTCCACATCCGCCTCTTCCTCCCCCGGGAGACCCAGCATGAAATACAGCTTCAACTGGGTGAAACGGCGTTCTGCCGCCATGGCGGCAGAACGCAGGATATCCTCCTCGGAAATGCCCTTGCCGATGGCGTCGCGCAGGCGC
>JACIWP010000284.1 GCA_014360855.1 Anaerolineae bacterium | reverse complement strand
ATGCTGGCGGTGCGCTATGCCGAGCTGGTTTACTACGGCCAGTGGTTCACCCCGCTCAAGCGCGCCCTGGACGCCTTCGTTGAGAAGACGCAGGAGCGCGTCACCGGCACCGCCCGCGTCAAGCTGTATAAGGGGAGCTGTACCATCGCCGGCATCAAATCCCCCTACAGCCTGTACCGCGAGGACCTGGCCACCTTCGGCGCCGACCAGGTCTACAACCAGCGCGATGCCGAGGGCTTCATCAACCTGTTCGGCCTGCCCATCCAGGTCGAGGCCCTGCTGAACCTGGGGCCGGGCGCCGTGCCGGCCAAGCCCGAAGAAGCGCAATACATGCGCGACTGAAGCCCACAGGAGATACCGCCATGAGCAAATTGTGGGGAGGACGATTCCGGGGCGCGCTGGACCCGCTGATGGCACGCCTGAACCGCTCCGTGGATTTCGACCGCCGGCTTTGGCGCGCCGATATCCGCGGCAGTCAGGCCTATGCCCAGGCGCTGGCCAAGGCCGGCGTCATCACAGCCGAAGAAGCACAGCTTCTGCAGGCAGGCCTGGAGAAGGTCCTGCAGGAGTTCGAGGCCGGCCAGTTCCAATTCCTGGACTCCGACGAGGACATCCATACCGCCGTCGAGCGCCGGCTCAAGGAGCATATCGGCGAGACGGCCGGCAAACTGCACACCGGCCGCAGTCGCAACGACCAGGTCGCCACCGACATGCGCCTCTTCCTCCTGGAGGCCATTGCCGAGCTGGAGGCCGCCCTGACCGCCCTGCAGTCCGCCCTGCTGGAGCGGGCGGAGGAGCACCTCCATACCATTATGCCCGGGTATACCCATCTCCAGCGCGCCCAGCCGGTCACCCTCGCCCACTGGCTCCTGGCCTACTTCTGGATGTTCGAGCGCGATCATGAGCGGCTGATGGAACTGCGCCGGCGCACCGCCGTCCTGCCCTTGGGGAGCGGTGCGCTGGCCGGCCATCCCTTTGGCATCGACCGCCAACATCTGGCAGAACTGTTGGGCTTCGAGGCCATCGCGCCCAACAGTATGGACGCCGTGGCCGACAGGGATTTCGCCGCGGAACTGCTCTTCTGGGGGGCAATGGCCCAGATGCATATGAGCCGGCTGGCCGAGGATCTCATTATCTGGTGCACGGCGGAGTTCGGCTTCGTGCGCCTCAGCGACGCTTATTCGACCGGCTCCAGCCTGATGCCGCAGAAACGCAACCCCGATTCCCTGGAGCTGATCCGGGGAAAGAGCGGGCGCGTCTTCGGCAACCTGATGACGCTCCTGACGGTGCTCAAGGGCCTGCCCATGACCTACAACAAGGACATGCAGGAGGACAAGGAGCCGCTGTTCGACACGATCGACACGGTGCGGGACTGCTTGGAGCTGGCCGCCGGCGTGATCCGCACCATGTCCTTCGACACGGAGGCTATGCGCCGCGCCTGCGGCGAAGAACTGCTGGCTACCGACCTGGCAGATTACCTGGTGCGCAAAGGGGTGCCGTTCCGCACCGCCCATGAGCTGGTCGGGCGCGCGGTGCAGAGGGCGGAGGAGCGGGGTGTCACCCTGCGGGGGCTTCCCATAGAGGAATACCGGGCCATTTCGCCGGCCTTTGAGCCTGACCTGTACGACGCGCTGTCGCTGGAAGCCAGTGTTGCGGCGCGGGCCGCGGAAGGGGGCACGGCGCCGGCGGCAGTACGCCAGCAGTTAGAGGAAGCACGCCGCCGGCTGGCCGGCCGCGCCGCCGCCCGAGAGGCGGAAATTTGACGAAAGGGCCACTTCCTGATATAAATAACGATGCAGTGATGCATGCCCCCATCGTCTAGTGGCCTAGGACACAGCCCTTTCAAGGCTGCGACAGGGATTCGAATTCCCTTGGGGGCACCAAGGAATGGGCGCGGCAGTTGTTGCCGCGCCCATCGTTGTTTTTGACGGCAGGTTCCCCTTCCTCGCCCGCGGGGAGGGGATCAGAGGGATTGGGATTCCCTTCCCTGCCTGCGGGGAAGGGGTCAGGGGATGGGAGTTTCCCTTCCCTGCCCGCTGTGAAGGGGTCAGGGGATGGGGTCCCCCCAACCAAGGGAACGCCGGCCTCCTAAATCAAATCACCAGTTTCTCCGCGCTGGGCCGGCCGGCCCCTTCCGCAAAGCGCGTATATCGGAACGGGCACTCCTCCACCCTCATCCGCCCCAGCATCATATCCACCACCATGCGGCTGCCCTCGGGCGACCCCATCACGCCGTGGCCGCTGTACCCCAGGTTGAAATGCAGGCCGGCGATCTCGGGATGCGGCCCCAGGATGGGCTTGGAATCGGGCGTGATGGTATATTGGCCGGCGCTGATATACACATTATCGCGGGTCAGCCGGGCGATGACCCGCTCCCAGAAAGGCGCCAACAGCTTTACCTGATTGAGCACGATGGCGGCGAACTCCCAGTCCACCGGCACCGAGTCCATCGGCGGCGTCGGGTCCTCATCAATGGCCCAGCCCAGCGCCGCACCGCCCACTTCCGGCCGCCAGTAGGCGCCGCTGTTGATATCAATGGTCATGGGCGCATCCTGCGGGATCAGATCGTCATGGCCGATCACCGCCTTCTGCCGGCGCACGATCAGCAGAGGAAGCTCCACGCCGGCCATGCGCGCTACCACCCCGGAGAATGGGCCGGCGGCGATGACCACATTGCGCGTCGTGATCAGGCCGCGGCTGGTCTGCACACCGCACACCCCTTGCGCGTCCAGCAGGATGCCGGTCGCCTCCGTGCGCAGGAGAAAAATGGCCGAACTCCCTTTGGCGAAGCCATAGGTCAGCTCGTGCGCGGACAGCCATCCGTCACGGGCGCGGAAGGTCGCCGCCGTAACGTCTTCGGAGACCCAGGGGAAGCGCTTGCGCACCTCCCGCTCGTCCAACAGCTCCACATCATCTAAGCCGGCCTGGCGGTAGCGTTCCACCAGCCGGCGCAAGGTGACCGGACCATCCGGCCGATTGGTCAGAAAGAGATAGCCCTGTTGATGGAGGCTGATGTCATACCCCGGAATGCCAATATGCTCGGCAAAATGCTCGAACACCTCGATGCTGGCCTTCATCATGGCCACGTTTTCCGGCTCGGTGAACTGCGCCCGAAAACATTCCTCGGAGGCTGTGGTCGTCAGCGTCGCCAGCCCATCGCGCTTCTCCACCACCAGGGTCTTCAGGCCGGCGCGGGAGGCGTAAAACGCCGTCGCCGTGCCCAGGATCCCTCCGCCGATGACCACCACATCCGCCGTGCGCGGTACATCCTCCTCACTAGGAATAATGATGCGGCCCATGGCTCCCCCTCCCTTGGATCACGCTTCCTCGCAAAATGGGCGGTTCATTCCGCCACCAGCAATCTGCCGCACTGCGAACAGTACACCAGCTCATCCGTATCGCGCGCCCGCTGGACCTCCGCCACCGGCAGGCGAATGCCGCAGGCCTGACAAATGCCGTTCTGCAGGCGAGCCAGCGGCGTGCTCTTCCGCTGGCACAGTTCATCGTACAGCCGCAGGTGCTCCGGCGCCAGCATCGAGGCCCAGTCCTCCCGCCGGCGCTCCAACTTCCCCAGCCGGCGCTCCAATTGCTCCAACTCTTGTGCTAAAGCACCCTGGGAAGCCCGCC
>JACIWP010000283.1 GCA_014360855.1 Anaerolineae bacterium | reverse complement strand
GCCGGCCAGGATCACGCCGGCGGACAGTACGAACACCAAACAGACCAAGGGGATGGGGAATGTTCGCATCACCTACCGTTCCACCTCTTTGCCCACGTCGCGGCGAACCTGCACGCAGTCAGGAAGGAACCCGATCAACGACACCGAAAGGCTGGGGGAGAGATGTCTCTTATCACGTATCATTGTAACAGGTGGGGGCACTGCTGTCAAGGCAGGAAAAACGGCCATTTGACGCGCGGACACCTTCCGGGTATCATATAGATGGGGGTGGTTGAGTCCCGGTGGGCTCCGCGGTCTTCAAAACCGTCTGAGGGGCGCTGCTGAGGCGGCCCTGGTGGGTTCGACTCCCATCCACTCCCGCCTTTTGTTTCTCATGCGCCGGCCGCAGGCACTCAGGAGGATGGAGCACGGACCATGTCCTCCAAGATCACCCACGTCATGAAGCGC
Organism: Anaerolineae bacterium; assembly: GCA_014360855.1. Taxonomy (NCBI): domain Bacteria; kingdom Bacillati; phylum Chloroflexota; class Anaerolineae; species Anaerolineae bacterium. The sequence goes on along the minus strand of JACIWP010000283.1, from coordinate 3,211 downwards.
AGTGGCGCAGTGGTGCCCTTCAACAAGGACCGCATCACCAATGCCATCTACCGCGCCGCCGTCGCCGTCGGCGGCCGCGACCGCTCCATCGCGGAGCGCCTCAGCGACCAGGTGGTGGCCATCCTGGAGCAGACCTTCCCCCCGGGCCGCATCCCCACCGTGGAGGAAATCCAGGACATCGTCGAGAAAGTGCTGATCGAGAACGGTCACGCCCGCACCGCCAAGGCCTATATCTTGTACCGCGCCGAACGCGCCCGCCAGCGCGCCCTGGAGGCCGCCGGCCTGGAACGCGATCCCAACAACATCCCCTACCGCAAGCTGTGGGAGGCTCTGGTCTGGGCCTTGGACCATGAACTGCACTCCCTGGCCCTCCTCAACGAGCGCATCCAGCGCGGCGAGTTCGCCGAAGTCGTGCGCGAGTGCGAGGAGTTCTACCAGGCGGAGCTGGATTTCGCCGTCCAGCACATCCTGCCGCGCAAGGACCAGATCCGCATGGTCATCATCGCCGGCCCATCCGCCTCGGGCAAAACCACCACCACCATCAAGCTGAAGGAGCGCCTGTCCAAAGAGGGCTTGAACCTGGTCCCCTTCCACGTGGACAACTACTTCTTCGACTGGGAACTGCACCCGAAAGATGAGTTCGGGGACTATGACTTTGAGACGCCGCAGGCGCTGGACCTGGAGCTGGTCAACGAGCACCTGCGCCGGCTGTTGGCCGGCGAGGAAATCCGCATGCCCTATTACGATTTCCGCACCGGCAAGCGCTATGACGCCGTCACGCCGCTCCGGCTGGAGGCCGGCCAGATACTGCTCATCGACAGCCTGCACGGCCTGTACCCCGACATGACCCAGGGCATCCCGCAGGAGCAGATGATGCGCCTGTACGTCGAGGCCTTGCTCCAGATGAAAGGCCCCAACGGACAGTTCATCCGCTGGTCCGATTTGCGCCTGATGCGCCGCATGGTGCGCGATGCCGCCTTCCGTTCCTACAACCCCACCCAGACCCTGGAGCACTGGCACTACGTGCGCAACAGCGAACTGCGCAACATCATCCCGCATATCCACCGCGCCGACTGCATCATCAACAGCGCCCTGGCCTATGAGGTGGCGGTCATGCGGCCGCGCCTGATCGGCTACTGCCCGGAGTGGCTGGAGCGCTATCGGGACGACCCGCTCAAGCAGGATGCCTATCTGCGGGCAGAACGCGTCTGCCGGCTCCTGCACGCCGTGCCGCCGGCGGTGGACGAATCGGTCATCCCCCCGACCTCCCTCATCCGCGAGTTCATCGGCGGTAGTGCCTATACCTACTGACCCCCTGCGAACGCAACTTTAACGTAAATTATCGAGGAAATGCGTCCTCTTTTCGCGCCCATCTATTGCCCGCCCCTTCTCTTTTATGTATAATGTGAGGCAGGATGGCTCCCGCGCCGCCCACATTTCGCCTTGCAGGAGACAACGCATTCATGAATCGCCATCGCGGTATTGCAGGATTACTGCTGATCGCCCTGCTCGCCGGCCTGCTGGCCGGCTGTGCCGCCAGCGGCGTGAGCGCGCCGGCCGAACCATCGCCGGCGGAGGCCCAGTTAGTCACCCAGGAACCCGCCCCCAATACGCCGGCCGTCACCCCGCCCGCGGATATCGTCGCCCGGGTCAACGGACAGCCCATCGGCCGGCAGGAGTTCGAGCGGCAGGTCGCCCGCTTCGAGGCCGCCATGATCGGCCAGGGGCATGATTTCTCGGGCGAGGCGGGCAAGGAGCTGGACCAGCAGATCCGCCGGCAGGTGCTGGAGGCGATGATAGATGAAATGCTTATCGCTCAGGCGGCGCAGGCCGCCGGCGTCACCGTCACGGATGAGGTGATCCAACAGCGCATCCAGAACGACATCGCCGCTGTGGGCAGTGAGGAAGCCTTCCGCGCCTGGCTCAGCCAGAACGGCATGACCATGGAGGAATACCAGGCCATGACCCGCTCCACCATCATCACCGAGGAGATGGTGCGCCGGCTGGCCAACACCCTGCCGCAAACCATGCCGCAGGTGCATGTGCGCCAGATCCTGGTGGCGACGGAAGCGGAGGCCCAGGCCCTGCGCCAGCAGTTGGAGGCCGGCGCGGACTTCGCAGAGCTGGCGCGCGCCCATTCCCTGGACGAAAGCACCCGCGATCAGGGAGGCGACCTGGGATTCGTGCCGCTGGGGGAGGGGGTACTTCTGCCTGCGGTGGAGGAAGCGGTGAAGGGGCTGTCCGCCGGCCAGATCGCCGGCCCCATCGCCTCGCCCTACGGCTATTACCTCGTGCAGGTAGTGGAAGCGGTCTCCGAGCGGGAGGTGCCGGCGGAGATCCGCCAGGGCCTCACCCAGGCCCACTTCCAGAAATGGATCGAGGAACTGCGCTCCCAGGCTCAGATCGAGCGTTTCCTCGAGACACAGTAACATAATGAACATATAGTACTATAAGGTATCACCAAATACTCTGGACATTCACTGCTTGATTGTGTTATACTATGCAGTGCGAGTGGTACGGTGGGTGGGGATGTTCGGCATAGCGGGGCCCCACCACTGCGTGCCTGAGTGTCCGCCGCTGTTCAGCGGTTTTCGGGCCGGCGGCCGGCAGACAACTGCAGTTCCCGTTGGGCGAGCCCAGGCCAGGAGAAGCGGGCATGAAAAATCCTTTCGACCGCATGAGTGATAGGACGCTCGAGGTAATCACGATCATCATCTTGCTCCTGACGGTGCTCACCGCCATGGTGTACGTCGCCATCGGCGTCAACCCATATATTTTCCTGAACCCGTTCCCGCCGCCGCGGCCAGGTGAGACGGCCGAACAGCCGGCTGGCGTCGCCGCCCTGCCGGCGGAAACCGCCACGCCCACCTTCCCGCCCACCTGGACGCCGACGCCGACCAACACACCGACCATGACCAAGACGCCAACGCCCACCGGCACCCCGACGGCGACAGCCACCCCAACGGCCACCCATACGCCGCCGCCGACCAGCACACCCTTGCCGCCGGCCACGCGTCGGCCGCCCCCTCCCCCGACGCCTACCCCGCCCCCACCGTTCGAGTTCGTGCAACTGCTGGTCGGGCCTAACTGCCATTGGGCCGGCTTCCACGGCGTCATCTGGGGCGCCAATGACCTGCCCCTGAGCGGCATTCAGGTGAAGGTCTGGAACGAAGAGGGATGGTGGACGCTGTCCAGCCCCTCCGATATCAAC
>JACIWP010000282.1 GCA_014360855.1 Anaerolineae bacterium | reverse complement strand
CGCGCCGCAGGCGGGAGATGATGACCAGCCCCGTGTCGAAGATGGGAAGCCCCAGCACCAGCACAGGTATCATCCAGGTGACGGCGGTGATGTTCTGCGGGAAGCGCAGTTTGATGCCCACGGCGGCCAGCATGAAGCCGATGAAGAGGCTCCCAGAATCGCCCATGAAGATTTGCGCCGGGTTGAGGTTGTAGAAGAGAAAGCCGATGCAGGCGCCGAGGAGCGCCGCGGCCAGGGCGCCGACCAGGTACTGGCCACTGCCGGCCGCCAGCAGGAGGAAGAAGCCGGCGGCGATGGCGGCCACGCCGGCGGCCAGCCCATCCATATTGTCCATCAGGTTCAGGGCGTTGGTGATGCCCACGACCCAGAGGAGGGTCGCCAGCACGTTCACCGCCGGCCAGGGGAACAGGGAGATGCGCACGTCGGAGAACACCAGGATGCCGGCGGCAGTGGTCTGGCCGATGAGCTTGACCCAGGCCGGCAGGGGCCGGCGGTCATCCCACAATCCCAGGAAGGAGGCCAGTGTGGCGCCCAGCACGATGCTGAGCAGTTGGCTGATGTTGTAGCGGTCCTCGAAGGCCAGCAGGGCGATGACGAACGCCAGGTAGATGGCCAAACCGCCCAGCCTTGGGATAGGGGTGGTATGCACCTTGCGGGCGGAAGGCTGGTCCATAAAGCCCAGGCGTGGGGCCAGCCGGCGGAAGAGCGGCGTACTGCCGGCGGCGACCATCAGCGCTGTCAGGAAAATCAGCATGTACAGCTTGATGGAGGACATGGATCAGCCTCCCAAGGACTGCCGCAACTGCTGGATGAGCTGTTGGAGGGGGTCCCGCTCTTGCGCCGGCGCCAGGGGCAGGGCGCGCTCCGCATACTCCAGCGAGCGGGTGATGTCCCCGACCTGCTGGTAGAGCAGGGCCAGGTTTCGCAGGCTGATATAGTCCTCCGGGGCGATGCTCACGACGTACAGGTTCTCCTGGATGGCCTCCTGCACGCGTCCCAGCCGGGCGTAGGCATAGCCCAGGGCGCTGTGCGCCTGCACCAGTTCCGGCTCCAGCGCCAGTGCCTGACGGTATGCCTCGACAGCTTTGTCCCACTGCTCCCAGGCCAGATAGACATCCCCCATCAGCAGGTAAGTCTGGCTGAATTCGGAATCAAGGGCCAGCGACTGCTGGTATTTCTGCATGGCCTCGTCATAGCGTCCCATGTAGTAGTACACCAGGCCCCACTCGTTGAAGAGGCCGGCGTTGTGCGGGCTGAGCCGTGTGGCCTGCTCGTAATAGCGGAGCGACTGCTCGAAGCGCTCCTGGCGCTTGGCGGGGTCCTCGGTCATCTGCGCCCACAGGCGGTACAGCCGGCCGAGGTTGGCCGTGTGATCGGTGTTCAGCGGATTGAGCCTCTGGGCCGTCTGCAGAGTCTCCAGGCTCTGCGTGATCAGGCTGTCGCGCGCCGCGGGGTCCGTCAGGTTCTCCGCTTTCTGAAGCTGTGCTCGCCCGAGGAAGAGGTAATAGTAATCCTGGCGCGGGGTCAAATCAATGGCCTTCTGATAGTACGCGATGCTGGCATCCCACTGCTGGAGCGATTCCGCCCGTTTCCCCTGTTTGAAGTAGACATCCGCCCGGATGACATTCATGTTGGTGTTGACCAGCGCCAGGAAGGCCAGGGGGAAGAGCACCAGGCCGGCCAGGGCCGACACGGCGCTGTATTTGCCCCAGCCGAGGTTCGGCAGGGCTTCCTTTGTCTCGAACAAGAGGACGGTGGCCAGCAGGAACATGACCAGGAAGACGGCGGTATAGGGCACGATGATGTGGTTGGCCGGGTCCGCCGCGTACGGGACAAGCCGGCCGGCATGCCACACGATCAGCGGGATACACAGTACCGCGGTGATGACGAGATACCCCAGCGCGTAGGTCAGCCAGCGCGTCGAGGGCTCCCGGGATGGGTCTCGATGCAGGGTCAGACCGCCGGCCACGCTCAACATGCCGCCCACCAGCCAGGTCAGCACGAATAATCCCAGGATGCCATAAGAGGTCTCGAACTGCGCCGGCCCCCGCACGATGGCGGTCAGGGAGCGGGCGATGACGGCCAGGGGAGAGTAGTCGCCGGCCTGGTTCGTGATGTAGTCATAACCGCAGATGACAAGGATGAGAGCCGCGATGAGCGAGAAGGCGATGACGTATACTAGCCTGGAGCTGGGAGGCTCGGCCGGCCGGGCAGAGGGCTGTTTGCCGCCCTTGCGCTTGGCGCTCGCCGGCGCGGGGGCCGGCGCCGGCGCGGATATCTCCAGCGGGATACGGTGCCGATGCAGGGCGACCAACAGGCCGGCCAGCGCCCAGAAATGGACGCGCGTGGAGGCGATAGCGATGCCGAAGTGGATTTCCACGAAATGCCCGACGATGGCCGCCAGCAGGGCGATGAGCAGGAGCCGTTGGCCGGCCGGCAGTGCCTCGCCTGCCGCGCGATGTCGCGGCGCGGCGGCCGCCCAGGTGAGGTAGGCGATGATGCCCAGGATGAAGCCGGCGGCCAGCCCCACGCCGGCCAAGCGCCAGCTCCGCTCCACGAGCCAGGGGATGAGCACGCCGGCCAGCGCGCCGACCAGGCTGGCGCCGATGAACAGCCGGCGCTGGGCCGGTCCCTCCAGCAGGCCCAGCCATTTCATCCCATAGTAAAAGATACTGCCGAAAAGGAAAATGTATGCCAGGAAGCCGATGACGCCAGTCGTCACCAGCGCGTCGAAGGTCTCGTTGTGCGAGCGGTCGGGGGAGGCGTTGCGCGCCTCATAGTGGGCCAGCTCGGGCGGGTAGACCTGATTGTAGGCGACCCACATGGATTCGGGCCCGTAGCCGATGATGGTGCGGCCGGCGTCCCGTCCCAGCAGGTCCACCACCCCTTCCCAGATGAGGGTGCGCACCCTGCCTGTGCCGCTTTCCATCTCGAAGACCTGTCCCAGCCGGCCGATGTACGGCCAGGAGCGGAGCGGTGCCAGCGGCGAGTGGGGCAGGTTGAAGACCACCAGGAAGGCGAGGCCGAACAGGGCCTGCATCAGCCAGCTCAGCCACAGCCAGCGCTGGCCGCGGCGCATGATGGCCAGCAGGCCGAAGGCCGGCAGGCCGCCCACCGGCAGGGTGACCAGTGCCGTGCCGGCGGCGCGCGCCACCTCGTCTGCCCGGATGGGGGAGGTGTCGGGATGGCGCTGGCGCAGGGCGATGAGGCCCAGCAGGACGAAGACATAAAGGCCGGCGAGCAATCCCAGCCAGGGCCCCCGGCTCTGGGTGAAGAAGATGGTCAGGAGCTGCGCCACCAACACGGCCATATAGGCGCCGGTCTGCACCGCGTGCGCCAGGGACCCCTTCTCCTCGTCCATGAGCAGGGCGAAGGAGCGGATCAGCCGCTCCAGGGTCAGGAAGAAGGCCATGATGAGATAGGCGGCGACGAAGATGGCATTGCCCATGTTGGAGGCGACGCGGGTGGTGACATCGCCGCCCCAGGGCAGGGGATCGCGTTGATAGTGCTGGAGGATACCGTAAATGGCGATGGGCAGGCTGGTCAGGACAACGGTGTTGATAAAACGGTCCACCTGCTCCCGCCGGCGCAGGTGGGTCAGCACCATCAGGAAAATGAAGATGTAGGAAAAGGTTGAGTACGTGCCCTGCAGGCGCTGGTAGGAGCCCCACAG
>JACIWP010000281.1 GCA_014360855.1 Anaerolineae bacterium | reverse complement strand
GTCACGAATGGTCGCGCGATCGAGTCGTCAGGCGGCCGGCCGGGGATGTCAAATCGGGGCGAAGAAAGGCCGAAAAGCGTCATTTGACAAGCCGGCGGGATTGTGTTATTTTATTCGTGCATCATTCGACAGGGAAAGCAGGGCGAACATGTTGCGTCTTTCGCTCCGAGCCAAGCGAAGCAAGGTGTACCCGCGACCAGGCCGAGGGTCTGGTTAGACTTGCTTTGCGCGCCCTGTGCACCAGTTCAGCGCCTAAGCCAGCCTCCAGGCCCTTTCCAGAGCAGGGAGGCTGGTTTTTTTATGATATTCGAGGTGCCGGGAAGCACCTGTACCGCCGGCCATGACGCGCCCAGGCTCTGTATCCCATGAGTCTGGGCCCTTTTATTCCGACGCCCCACCGCATCAGCGGTGCCGGCTATATTGCTAACAATTTCAGTCAGCAAGGAAAGGAGAAAGAACCATGTTGTGCGAATGTCCCGAATGCGGTGCCGAAATGGAACTGGATGACGACATCATGGTGGGCGAGATCGTCGTCTGCGCCGACTGCGGCGTGGAATGCGAGGTCGTCAGCCTTGAGCCCCTCGAACTGGCTCTGGCGCCCGAAGAAGATGAGGATTGGGGAGAGTAAACGCCTATGAAAGTGGGTATTGTCTGCTCGCGGATTCGGCTGGAAGAAAAGCTTCTCCTCCAGGCGTTCCAGGACCGCGGCGTGGATATCGAGATCATTGATGACCGCCAGCTTGTCCTGGACACTGCCAAACCGAGCCTGCACTTTGACATCGTGGTGGGCAGGTCGCTGAACTACTCGCGCGGCCTCTACGCCCAGCACATCTTTGAGCACTGGGGGGTGCGCACCATCAACCCGTACAAGACCCTGGAAATCTGCGGGGACAAACTGCTGACCACGACAGCCCTCCAGCGAGCCGGCATACCCACGCCGCGCACCGTCATCGCCTTTACGCCGGAGTCGGCCCTGGAAGCCATCGAGGAGATCGGCTACCCCGTGGTGCTGAAGCCCCTGGTGGGTTCCTGGGGCCGGCTCCTGGCCAAAATCAACGACCGCGACGCGGCCGAGGCTGTGCTGGAGCACAAGAGCGTGCTGGGCAACTACCAGCATTCTATCTTCTATATTCAGGAGTTTATCCGCAAACCGAACCGCGACATCCGTGCCGCCGTCATTGGCGACCGCACGGTGCGTGCTATCTATCGCGCCGCCCCGCACTGGATCACCAACACCGCCCGCGGCGGCGAACCGCTCCCCTGTGAGATCACGCCGGAGCTGGACCGCCTGTGCGTGGCCGCCGCCAAAGCCGTCGGCGGGGGCATCGTGGGGGTGGACTTGCTGGAAGATCCCGAACGCGGCCTGCTGGTCAATGAGGTTAACGGCATGATGGAGTTCGGCCGCAGTGCGCATGTCACGGAGGTGAACCTGCCGGGGGAGGTTGCCGATTACGTCATTGGCATCGTCGAAGGTCGCTATCCCTATCCTGGAGAGGAAGTCGAGAAGGAGAAAGCAACGTGTTGAAGGCATCCATCGTTGGCGGTTCTGGCTATGCAGGAGGGGAGCTCCTGCGCCTGCTCCTCTGGCATCCCCACGTAGAGGTCGCCCAGGTGACTTCCGAGAGCCTGGTGGGGGAGTATGTGCATCTGACCCATCCGAACCTACGCGGCCATACCCGGCTGAAGTTCACCTCGGCCAAGCAGTTGGAGCCGTGCGATATTCTCTTCCTGGCACTGCCGCATGGGGAGGCCCAACAACGTATTGACGAGTTCGCCCAGATGGCGACGTATATTATTGATCTGTCCGCTGACTTTCGCCTGCGTGACCCGGCGCTGTACGAGCAGTGGTACGGACAGCCGCATGCGGCGCCGGCCTGGCTCTCGAAGTTCGTCTACGGCCTGCCGGAACTGCACCGCGAGGAACTGCGGACGGCGCGCTACGTCAGCGGGGTGGGTTGCAACGCCACGGCGGTGAACCTGGCCGTGTACCCGCTCTTCGCGGCGGATGTGGTGGACCGCCGGCGCGGCATCATCGTGGAGGTCAAGGCCGGCTCCTCCGAAGGCGGCCATCACCCCAGCCCCGATTCCCATCATCCCGAACGCGCCGGCGTCGTGCGTTCCTATGCCCCGGTCGGTCACCGCCATACCGCTGAGGTCATCCAAGAGATGGCGCTGGGCGGGGAGCCGCCGGCGGTGCATCTTTCCGCCACCGCGCTGGGCATCGTGCGCGGCGCGCTGGCCACCGCGCACCTGTTCCTCAAGGAGCCGCTGACCGAGCGCGACCTGTGGAAGATATACCGGCAGGCCTATGACAAGGAGCCGTTCGTGCGTATCGTGAAGGAAAAGCGGGGCAATTACCGCTATCCGGAGCCCAAGATCCTCGCCGGCAGTAATTACGCCGAGGTGGGCTTCGCGCTGGACGAGTCCACGGGCCGCGTCGTCGCCATTGCGGCCATTGACAACCTGATGAAGGGCGCCGCCGGCAGTGCCGTACAGTGCATGAACATCATGCTGGGCTGGGATGAGAAGGCGGGGCTGGAGTTCCCCGGCCTGCATCCCATCTGATCCCGGCATTTCCATTCCATCCCTCTTGCAGGAGAACGAGCGATGATCGTCGTGAAAGTGGGCGGAGGCCAGGGCATTGACCTGGAGCGCGTCTGTGAGGATGTGGCGCAGGTCTTCCGCAGTGGCCAGCCGTTGATTTTGCTCCACGGGGGCAATTACGAGACCAATCAGATTGCGGAACAGTTGGGACATCCGCCGGAGTTCGTGACCTCGGTGTCGGGGATTGTCAGCCGGCGCACCGACCGCCGCACCCTGGAGATCATGGAAATGGTCTACGCCGGCAAAATCAATAAGGGCATCGTGGAGCTTCTCCAGCGCTACGGCGCCAACGCGGTCGGCCTGTCCGGCATCGACGGCCGCGTGTTGGAGGGCAAGCGCAAGGATGCCATCAAGATCATCAAGGACGGCCGGCGCATGATCCTGCGCGATGATTACACCGGCATCGTCCAGAAGGTAAACACCCATCTCCTGCACCTGCTCCTGGACAACGGCTATCTGCCGGTGCTGGTGCCGCCGGCCATCAGCTTCGAGAGCGAGGCCATCAACGTGGACGGCGACCGGGCGGCGGCGATGGTGGCTTCCGCCATGGGCGCGGAGCAGTTGATCATCCTTTCCAACGTGCCCGGCCTGTTGAAGAATTTCCCCGATGAAAGCACCCTCATCCGCCATATCCCGGCGGCGCGGCTGGATGAGTTCATGCAGTACGCCGATGGACGGATGAAAAAGAAGGTCATGGGCGCCAGCGAGGCCCTGGCCGGCGGCGTGCGCCGGGTGGTCTTTGCCGACGCGCGCGTCGAACGGCCGCTCCAGCGGGCCTTGGCCGGCGAAGGCACCGTCATCGACTGATTCCTCCTCTACAAAGGACAGGTCTATGAACATTATCGAGATCGAGAACCGGCATGAGAGCGGCGTCCATGCCAAGCGCCCCATTGTCCTGGTACGCGGGCAGGGTGCTCGCGTCTGGGACGACCAGGGACGCTCATACATTGACTGCGCGACGGGGCACGGCGTGGCTATCCTGGGGCACTGCCATCCGAGGGTTGTCGAAGCCATCCAGCGCCAGGCAGCCCGGCTCATCACCTGCACGGATACCTATTACAACGACACGCGGGC
>JACIWP010000280.1 GCA_014360855.1 Anaerolineae bacterium | reverse complement strand
GCCCCGCCTACTGCCCCATGTTCGAGCACATCCGGGAGATATACCGCGCCCAACTGCGCGCCAAGCGAGAGGAGTAACACGCGCCCGCGTTACTGCACCTGCAGGAGCACGAACGCCGGCCGGCCACTGCGCTCATATATCACATCGACAACAGCGGCTTGTTTGCCGGCCTCTGCCACCAGCGCATTGAATGCCTCTGCCCGGCCCCGATACACATCTTGCTCCGCCGGATGAAAGACGTAGATAACGCTCGGGTCCGTCAGATAGGGCCGCAGTCGCCCCACAAAGCCTTCGTCCGGCGCTTCTAAGCGCTCGTACCCGAAGACCTCGCGCGGCGCGACCCGCCCCAGGGTCAGGAACTGCACCGGCGCGCTGATGCCCCAATCCATGGCCAGCACCGGGCCGCCTGCCCGCGCTTCCAGCACCTCCGCCAGCCGATACACGGCGTCGGAATGGGCATGGTACCCGCCGCTCCGCGCCAAGATGGCATGATAGCGCAGGTCCACCTGGATATCCGAGACGATGAGGCCGGCCGCCAGCACGCCGGCCAGCGTCCACATCCACCCCCTCCAGCGGGGCGCGGCTTGTTGTGCCGCGAACGACAGCCCGCCGGCCAGCGCCAGCGCCGGCAGGGGCAGTAACAGCGCATAATGGGTGAACCACAGCGCCGATATGGTGAAACAGCTCTGCACGATAATCAGCGCAATCATTAGGTAGGGAAACAGTGCCCGCCGCCAGGGGATGCCGGCCCGCCGGCTCCGCAGGGCCATCACCACCAGCACCAGCGCCAGGGAGAGCGCCAGCGCCGGCGGCCAGAACGGATTGGCATAGGTCTCCCCCAGGTACCAGAAGTGCTCCCCGCTCAGTACCACAACGAACTGCTTCCAGCGCTCCACCAGGTTGTGCCAAAAGGCCAGGTTGTTCACCCCGTAATAGGACGTGCGGGCGTTGTGCAGGAAGGTCTGGAGCGTGCCGGCGCTCTGCAAGTTGAACACAATCAAGGGGATTAGGGGCACGACAAAGGCTCCTGCCAGGCCGGCGGCGCGGCCGGGGGTCCAGGCACGGAGCAGTTCCTGCCGCCGGCGCCATATCTGGTCCCCGTACAGCAGTACGCCCGCCCCGACGGCGGCCAGGATGCCCCACAGGAACAGGAACTTGGCGTACAGCCCCAATCCCCACAGAAAGGCGGTCAGCAGGACATAGCGCCGGCGGCCGGTGCGCCACCAGCGGATGCCGCTCCACAGCGAGGCCACCAGGATCGTCGAGGTGACATTGGTGACGAAAATGCCCTGCCGGCTCCAGAACACGAACGACACGCTCGCGGCCAGGGTACCCAGCGCGATGGCGCCGGCGGCGCGGCCCCACAGCTCCCGCGCCAGCAGGTACAGGAAGACCAGCGTGCCGGCGGCATAGAAAAGGGACAGCAGGCGCATAGCAGGGACGTTGATGCCGAACAGGGCGAAGAAGGGGATGGACAGGTAGGTGTTGATCGCGCCGATGTAATCCATCACCATGAGGGGCCAGAGCCGGCCGGCGAAGTGTATGCCGGCGCCCCGGAAGGCCTCCACCGGCTGGCCCAGCAGTAACTGCATGGCTGGCAGGACCTCGATAGCCTCGTCGTAATGGAGGCCGGGCAGGTGAAGCTGTTGGCCGGCAAGGATGCCGAACAGCGCCAGCCCCGATCCCAGCACCGCCCACTCATGCCAGGCCAGGAGATGACGCGGGGAAGGAGAGCGCTTCACGCCGTCACTCCGCAATCAGGCTGACCTCAGAGACCATGCTCTGGAAGTTCCAGCCGGAGGCATATATGCGGATGGAATGGATGCGCGCCGGCCGCAAATCCCCCAGGGCGGTCAGCAGGTTCGGGGATTCGTAGGGATACCACACCGCGTGGGGGATCTGCTCCCCGAGGGGATTCCCCCACAGGTCCGCCTGGATGGGATAGCCATCTACGTTCTGGTAGTAGAAGCCGTGCACCCAGAAGCGGTCAAAGCCGTAGACATCCTTGTAATCAATGCGTACCATAACGGGGAATTCGGAGCTGAGGTATCCTCCGCCGGCCAGGCTCTGGTACAGGAGCTGGACGTCCATGCGCAGGACCAGCGATTCGTAGTCCAGGACATCGCGGTTGATGACCTGCGAGATGCCCACCTCGCTGTGGATGCCGTTCTTGCCCATGCGGGAGAAGAAGACCGCCCTGCGCCCGCCGGCAATGACGATCTCCGCCCGGCCGGGTTCCGCCTCGGCGGAGGCCTGGAACTGATCCACCTGCCAGGCCGGCGGAAGCGGATCGGTGAAACTGCCGTTGACGATGAGGTTCTGCGCGGCCGGCATGGGCAGAGAAGGCGTTTCGCCCACCGCGACCTGGGTGCGCTGGCCCGTGGTCAGCTTGACCCCGCGTCCATTGGCCAGCACCTCCGCGTCCCCATAGCGCGCCACCACCTCGGTGAGATGCTCGGTCACCCGCACGGAATAGCTTCCTTCGCCCAGGAGGGCCTGGCCGTGCGGTGTGCGCACCTCCACCACCGGTGGTTTGTCGCCCAGGCGCGCCACCACCACCCGCACCTGGCCGGCGTCCACCTGGAGCGTGATACGGTCCGGGTTCGGGCTGATGCCGGCGAAGCGCGGGAAAGCGCTGTCCACCAGCGTCAGCCGGGTAGAATGGTACAACTGCACAGTGCCCAGCACATTCTCCTGATGATTCTGGCCGCCGTTGCGGGAAAAGGTGAGCGTGCCCAGCGCGGTCTCATCCGTGCTGATGACCGACCCCGGACGCACGTCGCGCACCCGCGGCACATCCTGCATCAGCGGGTCGGTCATGGATACCGCCACCGGCTCCGCCGCCCCAGGCTCATGCAGGAGCACGGTGCCCTTGATAGCCTCCAGCGAGGGGCGCAGTTGGACGGTGGAGTTGTACAGATAGGCGCGCACAGAAAGGGGCACCCCGATGATAATGGCGCAGAAGATGGCGAAGGCAGTGAAAAGGATGCCCCATACCAGCGTATTCAGTTTCTGTGGATCGCGTTTCCACTGTTCCATAGATAAAGGTGTCCGATGTGCTCAGAAGCGCACATGAAAGTCGGAGAACTGGCCGGTCGCCGGCCGCCATACCGTGTCCACCCGCGTCACCTCGGCCGCCCGAGGGCCGCGCTGTAAATACCCCAACAGCACCTCCAGCTTGGAGCGGGGCCCCTCCGCCACGACCTCCACCGTCCCGTTCCAGCGGTTGCGCACATAGCCGCGCAGACCCAGCTCGGCGGCCCGGTTCAGGACGAAATACCGGAATCCCACTCCCTGCACGCGGCCGTGAACAACAGCCTCCAGACGTGCTTCCTCCTCGGCCATTGTTCGACACCTCCGGACTGGTGGCTGTGCTTCGTTATGTGCGCCGGCATTATACCATGCCGGCGGCCGCGCCCCAAACCGCGCCGGCGCTAGCGCAGGAACCAGACGCGCGGCCGGCTCACCAGATGGTCCAGGCGGTGTAGGCCGGCCTCCTGTGCCCAGCGTACCGCCTGCTCGAACTCCTCACGGGTGATGCGGCGGTTCAGCTCGCGAAACTCATTGGCGCGGTAGCACGGGCGGTACTGGTCCATCACGTTCACATAGGTATCCCGGGAAATGCGCTCGGCGATAAAGCGCATGATCTCCCGCGTGCCGGCCAGCCCGCCCGGCAGTACCA
>JACIWP010000279.1 GCA_014360855.1 Anaerolineae bacterium | reverse complement strand
CGGCTGTACGCTGGAGACCAAGGCGGTGGGCTTCAACCGCTCTGCCAAAGAGGCCGCCGGCGCGTTGGGGGTGGAGCTGGTCACCCTGCCAGAATGGAACTGCTGTGGGGCGACCTTCCCGCTCTCCACCGACAACGTGCTGGACCTGGCCGGCCCGGCCCGCAACTTGGTGAGCACGGCCGAGGCCGGCGGCGACACCCTGGCCGTGGCCTGCGCCACCTGCTTCAACGTCCTGCGCCGCACCAACCACTTCCTCCGCGAGAACCCGGACACGCTGGAAAAGCTGAACGCCTTCCTCGAACGACCCCAGCCCTATGCCGGCCAGGTGGAGGTGCGCCATCTGCTGGATATCTTCGTGCATGATGTGGGGCTGGAGGCCATCCGGCGGCGCGCCGTGCCTGGCCTGGGAGGATTGCGGGTAGCCGCCTACTACGGCTGTATGCTCCTGCGGCCGGCGGACGAGATCGCACTGGACGACCCCGAACGGCCCGGCATCATGGATGAACTGCTGGCCGCCTTGGGGGCCGAGGTGGTGGACTATCCCCACCGCGGGGAATGCTGTGGGGCCTATCTGACGGTGAAATCGCCGGAAGCTTCCATGCCCATGTCCTACCGCATCCTTTCGGCCGCCGGCCGGGCCGGCGCGCAGGTGCTCGCCACCGCCTGCCCGCTGTGCCAGTTCAACCTGGACTGGCTCCAGGCGCGCCTGCGCCAGCAGTATGCCTCGTATCAGCCCCTGCCGGTCATGTACTTCACCCAATTGATGGGGCTGGCGTTCGGCCTGGACCCGGCCGGCTACGGGTTCGAACAGCACTACGTGGACCCCCGGCCGGCGCTGGCCCAGGCCGGGGTATCCGGAGGGACCCGATCCCCATGACGACGTGCCCGGCAGAGAAGGCTATGGAACGTCCCGCTCGCGCACCGATCGCGCATGCCCTGGTCATTGGCGCCGGCATCGCCGGCATGCAGGCCGCGCTGGATATCGCCAATTCGGGCTATCCCGTCACCCTGGTGGAGAAGCTCCCCTCTATCGGCGGGCGCATGGCCCAGCTCTCCGAAACCTTCCCCACCCTGGACTGCGCGCAATGTATCCTGACCCCGCGCACCGTCGAGGTCGGCCGCCATCCGGACATTCATCTCATCACGTACGCCGAGGTTGAGGATATCCAGGGAGAACTCGGTCACTTCCGGGCGCGCATCCGCCGGCGGGCCGCCGGCGTGCGGTGGGACATCTGCACGGGCTGTGGGGCCTGCATCGAGAAGTGCCCGACGCGCGTGCCATCGGATTTCGATATGGGCCTGGGCCGGCGCAAGGCCATTTACACCCTCTCGCCCCAGGCCGTGCCGAACAAGCCCGTCATTGACAAGGAACACTGCCGCTATTTCACCCAGGGCAAATGCCGCGTCTGCGAAAAGGTCTGCCCCACCGGCGCCATCGCCTACGACCAGGAGGATGAGCTGTTGGAGATCGAGGCCGGCGCCATCATCCTGGCCACCGGTTATGAGCTGTACGACATGACCCATCTGGGCGAGTACGGCGCCGGCCAGGTGCCGGACGTCATCAGCGGTTTGGCCTTCGAGCGCCTGCTGTCCGCCTCCGGTCCCACCGCCGGCAAGATCCGCCGGCCCTCCGACGGGCGAGAGCCCAAGGAGGTGGTCTTCGTGCAGTGCGCCGGCTCGCGCGACCCGGAAAAGGCCATGCCCTACTGCTCCACCATCTGCTGTATGTACACCGCCAAGCACGCCATGCTGTACCGCCATCGCGTCCCCGACGGCCAGGCGTACGTGTTCTACATTGACATCCGCACCGCCGGCCGGCGCTATGAGGAGTTCCTCCAGCGCGCCGTGGAGGAGGACCGCGTGTTATACCTGCGCGGCAAGGTGTCGCGGGTATTCCGCGACGGCGACAAGGTCGTGGTGTGGGGAGCGGATACCCTCAGCGGCCAGCAGGTGGAGATCGCCGCGGATATGGTGGTGCTGGCCACGGCCATCGTGCCGCGGCCGGAGACGCGCCGGCTGGCGGAGATGCTGGGCATTGAGGTGGATGCCCACGGTTTCCTGCGGGAGGCCAATCCCAACCTGGCGCCGGTGAGCACCTGCCGGCCGGGGGTCTTCGTCGCCGGCGCCGCCGTCGGCCCGCGGGATATCCCCGAGACGGTAGCACAGGCCAGCGCCGCCGCCGCCAAAGTGCTCTCCCTCTTTGCCCGCTGGCAGTTGGAGCCGGAGGTGACATATGCCGGCCAAAGCTAAGGCCCGCCGCATCGGCCTGTTCGTCTGCCACTGCGGCCTGAACATCGCCGGCACGGTGGATATCCCGCAAGTGCTGGATGCCTTCCGCGATGAACCCGGCGTCCTGGTCTCGGTCGACTACAAATATATGTGCTCCGAGCCCGGCCAGGAGCTTATCCGCCGTAAGATCGCCGAGGAGAAGCTGGATGGGGTGGTGGTGGCGGCCTGCTCCCCCACCATGCATGAGGCCACCTTCCGGCGCAACGCCGAGAGCGCCGGCCTCAACCCCTACCGCGTCGAGATCGCCAACATTCGGGAGCAGGTATCCTGGGTGCATGCCAAGGACCCGGACGCGGCCACCCGCAAAGCCATCGAGGTCATCCGCACCATCATCGAAAAGGTGCGGTACGACGAGGAACTGCTCCCCTTCACCTTGCCGGTAGTGCGCCGTGCCCTGGTCATCGGCGGGGGTATCGCCGGCATCCAGGCCGCGCTGGACATCGCCGCGGCCGGCTTCCCGGTCCTGCTGGTGGAGCGGGAGGCGCGCCTGGGCGGCCGCATGGCCCAGCTTTCCGGCACCTATTTCAACTTCGAATCGGCCGGCGACCTCCTGGCACAGAAGCTGGAAGCCCTGGGCGCGCACCCAGAAATCACCGTGCTGACCGAGAGCGAGGTGGAGTCGCTCAACGGCTACGTCGGGAACTTCACCGTGCGCATCCGCCGGCGGGGCGAGGATCAGCCGCGGGAGGAAAACGTCGGCGCCATTGTCGTGGCCACCGGCTTCGACCTGTACCCCCTGGAACAGCTTCCCGAGTACGGCGCCGGCACCGTGCCCGATGTCATCTCCGGCCTGGAAATGGAGGCCATGTTACGCCCGGATGGCCCCACGGGGGGTCGCATCCTGCGGCCGTCGGACGGCCGGCCGCCCCGGGAAGTGGTCTTCGTGCAGTGCGCCGGCTCGCGCGATCCCGAGCACGCCATGCCCTACTGCTCCAAGATCTGCTGTATGTACACCGCCAAACAGGCGCGGCTGTTCCGCCGGCAGTGCCCGGACGGCCAGGCCTACGTCTTCTATATTGACATCCGTTCCGGCGGGAAGGGGGCAGAGGAGTTCGTCCAGGCCGCCATGGAAGAGGAGCGGGTGCTGTACCTGCGCGGCAAAGTCTCCCGCATTTTCCGCGACGGCGACAAGGTCATAGTCTGGGGGGCGGACACGCTGAGCGGCCAGCAGGTGGAGATCGCCGCGGACCTGGTGGTGCTGGCGACGGCGGTGGTGCCGCGGCAGGATGCGCGCGAGCTGGCACAGCGCCTGCGGGTGGGCACTGATCTGCACGGCTTCTTCAACGAGGCCCATCCCAAACTGCGGCCGGTGGAGAGCCTGACCGCCGGCATCTATCTGGCCGGCGCGGCGCAGGGGCCGAAGGATATTCCCGAAACCCTCTCCCAGGCCAGCGCGGCCGCCGCCAAAGTGCTCTCCCTTTTCTCGCGGCATGAGCTGGTGCAGGAGCCGACCATCGCCTGGGTGGACCCGGAGCTGTGCTCCGCCTGCCAGCTCTGCGTACCGGCC
>JACIWP010000278.1 GCA_014360855.1 Anaerolineae bacterium | reverse complement strand
GAGTGAAGATGCCAAATTGGGCAGAATATGGGAAAGCCACACGCGCGGTATGCGCAGTCCCAGAGCTACCGCGCTCTCGATAAACGCCATCGGCCGCAAGCTTTGAACCTGGCCGCGCACGAACAGCATCACCTCTCCCCAACCGACCACGGTCAGGGCCACCACAAAGACTATCAGACCCCGGCGGATGCCCAACGCCAGGATCAACAGCATAGCAAGGATTAAACTGGGATATGCGGCGATGATTTCCGCTGTCGCCCGGATCAGGCGGTCCGCCGGCCCTCCGGCGTTCCAGCCGGCGATCATCCCCAATAACAACCCGACCAAAACCCGCGCCGCAGTGATTGCCAGCGCTAAGGTCAGAGTACGGCCGGCGCCCACCAGCACCAACGACATCACGTCCCTGCCGAGCACATCCGTGCCCCACGGAAATTCCTCGGACGGTGGAAAAGGAGGTCCCTGGAACCTCCCCTCGATCAGACGAAGCGAGACATGCTGGTACGGGCTGTGAGGAGCCAGGGATGGTCCCCAGATCACGACGGCTGTCAACCCCAACAGGATCACCGTGCCGATCCAGAGGGGAACGTTGCCGGATATCGCCCAGCGCCACCGCCGCAACCTCTGGTGAGCCGCCTCACCGCCGGGATCAGCATCATCGGCCCCCTTTCGCCGTATGAGACCGCCCAACTCACGGGTTGGCTCGGTCTTATGGCCGGCGTCTCCCCGTGCGACGCGCCGCATCAGCCAACGCACCAGCATGCTCTCCCGGATGCCGGCCAGGATATCTTCCCCCCACTGCCGCAGCGTCTCCCACACCGTCTGCCGGGTCATCACGAGGCGCGTCGCCGAAGCGCTGAGCCGGGGGTCCAGCCGGCTGATGAGCGCACGCAGCAGGCCATCTATTACGATGAACAGGGCGCCCAGGCTGAGAACCAACCCTACCACCAGGGCATCATCACCCCGAGCGATGGCGCGCAGTAAGTTGTATCCAACCCCTGGCCATCCAAAAAATAGCTCGACAACCGGCAGGCTGGCGAGCGAAAAGCGCAGAGAGGAGACCAAGCTCGTCAAAATGGGCATTGCCGCCAGAGGAAGGACATGCCGCCAGAAGATGCGGCCGGCGGACAACCCTTTGGCGCGCGCCATGCGAACATAATCCTGCTCCAACAATTCCGATAAAGCGAGACCCGTCACGCGGCTGATTTGCGCGAGGGGCCGAGCCGCCAGCACCAATGAGGGCAGGATCAACCGGGTATCCCATCCATAGCCGGCGACGGGAAATGTGCGCAGACCCCACTCCCGATTGGCGTGAATGACGGCCAGTTGTAACAGCATGGCCAAGAAAAATGCCGGCAGGGATATCCCTGCCAAAGAGAGCGTGATCGATACCACTGAGAAGAGGGCAGAATGCCGGCGCCGCGCCCATATATACCCGATCACCACGCCCAGCAACAGGGCCAGCCCCAGAGCAATACCCAGTAGCCCAAGGCTATTCCCCAACATGGTCGGGAGGATTTCCCGCACG
Organism: Anaerolineae bacterium; assembly: GCA_014360855.1. Lineage (NCBI taxonomy): Bacteria > Bacillati > Chloroflexota > Anaerolineae > Anaerolineae bacterium. The sequence continues at coordinate 2,359 of JACIWP010000278.1, read as the reverse complement.
GGAACCGCGACCTTGCCGCCGCGAAAGGAGGTAGAACTTCCCCAATCTCCGTGTATAAGATTGCCCAGGTATGAGCCGCTAGCTCGAAAGCTGTACCGCAGCGCCTCGTCCCAGACACTGCCGCGTGCCATTTCCAGGGTGAAAAGGGTAAACCATATAATCAGAAGCAGTGTGAACAATGCGAACAGAATCTGGCTCACCCATGACCAGACTCTCAATACCATTCGTTGGGGAACGAAGGATGGCTCTACTTCCATATTCATAAAGAACCTCCTTGCACGGGTTCTTCTCGCACCACTTCAGCGAGATCCCGCATTGTCGAAGACGCCGGCCCTTTCGACAGCCGTCATCACAGCCCGTACAATGTATCTATTTATTATATATCGGGGCGTCGCCAGAAAGGTTCATCCACTGGGCTCTGTGCCTGGCAATGGCGATACACTCACCGCGTGAGCAGGGGAAGCAATACCCGACCGCCTGGCGCCGAAAGGCCCACGATCCACAGGCCACCCTCGCGGGTGGTCACATGCAGCCGGCCGTCCGCATACCGCACGGCCGTCGCCTCGCCGGCAAGCCTCAGCCAGGCTGTATCCATCGGCACACCATCTTCGTTGAGCTGAACCGCCATGACGCCGGCCTTGCCATCCGCCAGGAACAACTGCCTGCCAACCAGTTCGACATCCTGCACCACATCGTGCCCCGACACAGTGCTGAGCCGGCGCATATCCGTCGGATCGCTCACATCCAACACGTGCACCCCCACCGGCCCCTCCGCCACCACGGCCCACGTTCCCGCGACATCCACTCCCAGCACGGGGCCGGCCAGCGGGAACAGGCCATACGGGACAGGATGCTCGGGATACACAATGGCGATGGAACGCAGGCCGGCCAGGCGATCCGCCACATATGCCATATACCCGGACACCGCCACATCCGCCGCATCGGCCGGCGCCGTCGAAGCGCCGATTTCCTGCGGCACCGTCGGCGCACCCACCCAGATGACCCGCATGCCGCCAGTGCCGTCGGCGACATAGACCATATCTCCAGCCGCATCCAGGGCCTGCGCTGTGCCGGCTGTGTCAGCGGTGCTCAATAACTGCGGTGATGCGGGGTTCGCCACCGAAATCACCCGCAGGCCGGCCCATCCATCCGCCAGATAGGCGCGCGTGCCGGCGACCTTAATGCCCAGGGCCTCCGCCCCAGTGTACAGTTCCCCCAGCGCGGCGTTGGCCGGCAGGACGATGCCCGCCTGCCTGGCCCACTCATCCAGGCTGACCGGCCCGCTCCGCATGGTTGCCAGCGGCAGAGGATGGCGGGGGTCGGCGACAGACACCGTCCATAATCCACCCAGGCCGTTCGCCACGTACGCCACACCGCCGGCCACATCCACATCCCAGGCATAGCCCGGGGTAGAGATGACGCCGCGGCGCGCCGGCGCGGCCGCGGAAACCACATCCACAAGCTGAATGCCCGGCAGAGGCCCATCCACTACCGCGGCCGTGCCGTCCCCTACCGCCACCGCCAGCGCCAGGCCGTCGGTGTCCAGACGGGACAGCCGGCTCGGATGGGATGGATCGGCCAGGGAGATAATGGACAATCCCCCCAGCCAGCCATCGGCCAGATAAGCCACGTCGCCGCGCACTACCACGTGGCGGGCATCGCCCGGGCTGTTATAGCGGCCAATTTCCGCCGGCGCCTCCGGGTTCGTCACGGAAATCCCCAGCAGACCGGGCAGGCCGTCGGCCACCCAGGCAATGTCGCCGGCGCATGCCACCGCGTTGGCATCGCCAGGCGTGTCGAAATAGCCCTGCTCCGCCGGCGTGTCCAGGTCATGGATATCCCACAGGCGAAGCCCGCCGGCCGATCCGTCGGCGATGGCCAGCAGGTCAGCGCCGCATACCTCCACATCGGCGGCAATGCCCGGCGTATCCAAGTGCGCCACCTCCGCCGGCCGGGCGGCATCGCGCACATCCAAAACGGCGACGCCAGCCGGTCCTATCGCCAGGAACAGATGCGGCGGCTGATATACCAGCGCCACCGCCGGCGCCGGCGCCTCCCATCCTCCTACCCAGACGGGGTTATCCGGGTCCTCCAGGGAAAGAACGCCCAATCCAAAGGGGTCCAATGCCGTATATGCATAGCCGTCGGCCAGGACGATATCGCGCACAATGCCCGGCAGGATGCCCGACTCGCCCAATAGGACTGGGTCGTCCGGGTCGGCCGCATCCCAGACGGTCAGGCGAGGGCCGATGCCGGCGTACAGGCGTTGACCGTCCCAGGCCGCGGCATGCCCCACCCCACCCACCTGCCCCAGCACAGAAAGGTGGAACGGCTCCTGTGCCGTCGAGGGAGCGGCGGG
>JACIWP010000277.1 GCA_014360855.1 Anaerolineae bacterium | reverse complement strand
GCATCCCCAGCGACCCGCGGGTGGTCGAGGCCTTGATGCGCCTGATCCGCGATGAGACCAACCCGCGTGAGCTGATCGTGGCGGACCGCAGTTCCATCGGTGCAGATACCGCCGAGGCGTTCGAGGTGACCGGCGTCAAGCGGGCGGCCCTGCGCGGTGGGGCAGACCGGGTCCTTCCGCTGGAGCAGGACGAGCGCATTCCGGTACAGGTTCCCCATGCGCGCGTGCTGGATAAGCCGGTCTATCTCTCGAAGACCATGCTGGAAGCGGATACCCTGATTTATCTGGCGAAGATGAAGGTGCACAAGCTGACCAACATCACCCTCACCATGAAGATGAATCAGGGGAGCCTGGACTGGTACGACGCCATCCGCAATCATCGGGCGGACATGCATCAGAAGATGGTGGACATGCTGAAGGTGATGCGGCCGCAGTTGGCGCTGATCGATGGCCTATGGCCCATGCAGGGGCAGGGGCCTGGCTCGCCCTTCCCGGAGGACCTGATCAAGGATTTCAACGTCATCATCGCCGGCAAGGACCCCGTCGCCGTCGACACCGTCGGCGCCACTATTATGGGCTTTGATGCCAGGCATGAGATCGCTATGCTGCGCGAGGCCGAGATTGAGGGCCTGGGGGTGGCGACCCTGGAGAATATCGAGGTGCTGGGCACGCCCATCGAGAAGGTGAAGCGCCATTTCCGTCGCGGCAACATCCACCTGATTGGGCTGGACCCGCGCATCGAGGTCTACATGGGCGGTGCATGCGACGGCTGTCTGCACTTCACCCGCACGGGGCTGGACACGTACCTCGCCAACCCGAAGCTATTGGAAGGGGTGGAAAAGATCACGATTATCATCGGCTCCAACGCCGCCGTCCCCGAGCACCTGGAGCACAACCCGCCCAAATCCTACGTGTTCGTGGTGGGGGACTGCACCAGCGTCCATAAGGACAAGGGCATCTTCTTCCCGGGCTGTGCCTCCACCAGTCTGCACCGCACCTTCTTCCCTGGAAAGACGGATGAGGAAATCCTGAACAACTATTGGCATGTTCAGCCCAAAGGACCGAGCTTCGAGGGGTTCCCCCATGCCGAGAATCGTTGAGCTTGGCCGGCATGTCTTCCCGGTTCGCCTGCCCTTCGTCCTCCCGATTCGCGAAGGGGTCGAGGCACAGCGTTTTGTCACCACGTACATTGTGGTTGGTGAACGGGGGGCCTGTGTGGTGGACACTGGCGCCGCCGGCTCCCAGGAACACCTGGTGCGGACGCTCCAGGAGCTGGGGCTGACGCCAGCGGACGTGCGGCTGGTCATCAACACCCATGAGCACGGAGACCACATCGGCGGCAACGCTTTTTTCGAAGAATGGGCGCATCCTGACTTCGCCTGCCACGAGGCCGCGGTGCGCTGGGTCGAGGACCTGGAGGCCCAACAGCGCGAGCGCCCCATTTACCAGTTCGAGCGGTTGGTGAACCGATCGGTGCGCATCACGCGCGTCCTGCAGGATGGGGACGAGATTGATCTGGGCGGGACCACCCTGCGGGTGATTTTCACGCCGGGGCATTCCCCTGGCTCCATATCGCTCTTTTGCCCCCAGGAGGGGGTACTCATCACCGCGGATGCGCTCCAGCCGGTGGGGGGACTGCCGCTGTACATGGATCCGCGGAAGGCCGTGGAGTCCCTGCGCCGGCTGGCCGGCATGCCGGGGGTGCATGTGCTGTACAACTCCCATCGGGAGGAGCCGCTTACCGGGCCGGAGATCCCGCGGGCATTGAAAGAGAGCATCCACTACATAGAGCGGGTGGGGGAGCTGGCGGAGGAGGCGCGGCGCCGGCTGGGAGAGGGTGCCGCGCCGGAGGAAATCACGCGGGAGGTGCTGTTGGCACTGGGCCTCAACCCGCCGCCCGTGATGCCGCTCACCATCATCAGCGTGACCTCGCATTTTCGCTGACGGCAGTTTGGTCGAGGAGCAGGATAGCAACGAGTTTTCGCCCAACAGCGCGCAGGAGAGCCTGGTATGAATGGGAAGGAAGCCATCAAACCGTTTCTGGAGATGCGCGGTATCGTCAAGCAGTTTCCTGGCGTGTTGGCTCTGAACCGGGTGGATTTTGATCTACGGCCGGGAGAGGTCCATGTTTTGCTGGGGGAGAACGGCGCCGGCAAATCCACCCTGATCAAAATCCTTTCGGGTGTGCACACTGCGGACGAGGGGGAGATCCTGCTCGACGGCCGGCCAGTGCACATCCGTACTCCGCACGATGCCAAAGCGCTGGGCATCAGCACCATCTTTCAAGAGTTCACGCTGGTGCCGGATATGAGCGTGGCCGAAAATATCTTCCTCGGCCGCTTTCCCAGCCTGCCCGGGGCCGCCGGCTTCGTGGATTGGAAGAGGATGCGGGAGGAATCGGCGGCGCTCCTGCGCTCTTTGAACGTGGAGGTGGACCCCCGCATCCCCGTGCGACAGCTCGGTGTGGCCAAACAGCAGATGGTCGAGATTGCCAAGGCGCTGTCCATGCAAGCGCGCATCATCGTCATGGATGAGCCGACGGCGGCGCTGGCCTCAGCGGAGATCGAGCAATTGTTCCGCACCATCCGCGAGCTGAAGGCGCGCGGCGTGGCAGTCATCTACATCTCGCACCGGTTGGAGGAGGTGCGGCATATCGGTGATCGGGCAACGGTGCTTCGGGATGGGGAGAAGATCGGCACGGTCCCGCTGGCCACTACCAGTATTGACGAGCTGATCCGGATGATGGTGGGCCGCGAGCTGAAGGAGAAGTTCCCCAAGGTGGAAGTGCCGCGCGGCGAGGAAATTTTGCGGGTAGAGCACTTGAGCCGGCCAGGCGTCCTGCATGATATCAGCTTCAACCTGTTTCGGGGGGAAATCCTGGGCATCGCCGGCCTGGTCGGCGCCGGCCGCACGGAGCTGGCGCGCGCCATCTTCGGCGCGGATCCCATCTCGGAAGGACGCGTCCTGGTGAAAGGTCAGCCGGTGCAGATCTCCAGCCCGCGAGATGCCATTCGGCACGGCTTGGCGCTCCTGCCAGAGGACCGTAAGCGGCACGGTCTGGTGCTGGGCATGACAGTCGCCGGCAACATCACCATCACCATGCTGGATCAGTTCACCCGGGCCGGCGTCATGGATTTGCGCAAGGAGAGGAGCCTGGCCCAGCAATTCGTGGAGAGGATTCGCATCGCGACCCCCTCGCTGGATCGCGAGGTGCGCTACCTCAGCGGCGGCAACCAGCAGAAGGTGGTGGTGGCCAAATGGGTGGGGGCACAGGCGGACATCTTCCTGTTCGATGAGCCGACCCGCGGGATTGATGTGGGTGCCAAAGTGGAGGTGTACCACCTGATGAATGAACTGGTGCAGAAGGGCGCCGGCGTCATCATGATTTCCTCGGAGCTTCCGGAGATCCTGGGCATGAGCGACCGCATCCTGGTGATGCGCGCCGGCCGCATCTGCGGCATGTTCCACCGCTCCGAAGCAACGCCGGAACGCATCCTGGACGCGGCCATTTCGGGTGAGCCGGTATACGCATGTATGGGAGCCTGACACCATAGGGGGAGGAAGATGGCCACTGTAGAGACCGAGAGCAAAAAAGAGCGTCGCACACTGTCCCTGACCCGATGGGTGCCGTGGGGGCGCATTGGCTTGCCGTTGGTGATCGTCTTGATGGGCGTGTTCTTTGGAGCCATCAACCCGAATTTCTGGACCATGACCAACCTGACCAACGTGGCCCGGCAGGTGTCCATCCTGGCGTTGATCTCCGTGGGGGAGACCTTCGCCATTTTGAGCGCCGGCATTGACCTGTCGGTCGGCTCCTTGCTGGCCATTGTCAGCGTCATCTGTGCCCAGACGATGCTGGAGTATGGGGTGGCCGCCGGCATCCTGGCCGGCA
>JACIWP010000276.1 GCA_014360855.1 Anaerolineae bacterium | reverse complement strand
GCCTTCTACATGCCCAGGCTGTGCTACCGCGACGCCCTGCCGGCCTGGCAGGAAAAGGGTTCGACGGACATGGCACAGCGCGCCCATCAGTACTGGCAGAGACTCTTGCAGACCCATCAGCCGGCGGAACCGGAGGCCACGATCATCCGTGCCCTCGAGGCGTACGTCGAGCGGCATTCGTGATGCGTTCGCTTTCGCATAGGGTGGCACAGCGGGAAGGGGATATGGCACAAACCGCAACCGAACGAGCCTATCGCACTATCCGGGAGAAGATCATCCGGCTGGAATACGCTCCCGGCGAATTACTGGTCGAATCCGGCCTGGCGGAGGAGCTGGGCACCGGCCGAACCCCGGTGCGCGAGGCCCTGAAAATGCTGGCCTGCGAGAACCTGGTGGTCATCATCCCCCAGCGCGGCATCTACGTGGCGGATATCAGCCTGACCGACCTGCAGGAGATCGCGGAACTGCGCCTGGCGGTGGAGGGGCTGGCGGCGCAGTTGGCCGCCCAACGCATCACCCCTCAGCAGTTGGAACGGCTCCGCTCCTTGACCCATCAGCTCGCCCATACGGCCCCGGGTGATGTGGAGAAGCTGATGGAGATCGACCGCCAATTTCACCTCACGGTGGCCGAGGCCGCCGGCAACAAACACCTGGCCGATGTCATCGTCAGCCTGTACGACAAGTCCCTGCGGCTCTGGCGGCTGGCGCTGACCCGCGTCGGTTCGGTCGCCAGCTCCATCGAACGCCATGAGGAGCTCCTGGACGCGCTGGAATACGGCAACGCCGATAAAGCGGCCGAAATCATGCGGGAACACGTGCGCGATTTTCATCAGCGTATGCGTGAAGCGTTCTAACCCCACAGCCGAGAGCATCGAGGAACGCGCCCATGTCATCGCCACACCATGACGCCCTGCCTGAAGATATCCTGCCGGCCCTGCGCGAGCGGGCGCACGCCTATCGCGATGCCCTCATCGCCGGCCTGCAGCGCCTCATCGCCATCCCCAGCATCAACCCGGTGGGCGCATCCTCCCCTGGCCCGGAAGCACGCGCCGCCCTGCACTGGATGCTGGAACACGCCGGCACCCTCGGCTTCCGCGTCCAGAACCTCGACAACGTGGTCGGCTTCGTGGAATGCGGGCCGGCGGACGCCCCGGAAGTGGTAGCCGTGCTGGCGCACCTGGACGTTGTGCCAGCCGGCGAAGGCTGGACGCACCCACCCTTTGCCGGCACCATCGCCGATGGCATGATCTGGGGACGCGGCGTGGAGGATGATAAAGGGCCGGCGGTTTCGTCGCTGTACGCCCTGAAAGCGCTCAGTGACCTGGGGCTTCCTCTGCGCCGGCGCATCCGCCTCATCCTGGGCACGCTGGAAGAGAGCGGCGACTGGAGCGACATCCGCCATTACGAGGCGCGCGAGGGCCGGCCGACCATGGGATTCACCCCAGATGCCCATTTCCCCGTCATCTGCGGCGAGAAGGGCATCCTGAACGCCACCTTCCGGGCGCAGGAGCCGGCCGCGCACAACCCGACCCACCGCCCCGGCCTGCATGTCGCGGCCTGGCATGCCGGCAGTGCTCCCAACATCGTGCCGGCGTTCGCCTGGGCCGCGCTCTTCCTGGATGCGCGGCGTCTCGAGCCGATGCTGGTCTCCCTACAGCGCTCCGCCCGGCGTTTCGCCCAGCATCATCCGGAGAGCCAGCTCCAGGTCATGCGCGCCGAACTGTTCCGGGAGCGGTATCCAACAGAGGAACTGCCGGCGGAGGCGCAGGTAGTGGTTGCCACGCGCGGCCAGGAAGCGCACGGCGCCCTGCCCTGGGACGGGCATAATGCCCTGCAGGACCTGGCCAATTTCCTGGCAGCCTGTAAGGTCGCCAACAATGCGGTCGGCCGGCTGGTGCACTTCGCCGCCCGGCACCTCGGGGTGGGATGGGACGGCGCCGGCCTGGGCATCGCCGCCGAACACGACAAACTCGGCCCCACCACAGTGAACCTGGGCATGGCCCGGGGGAACGCCCAGCAGGCCAGCATCACGCTGAACATCCGGCTGACGCCCCCGCACACCGTTGCTACCCTTGCGGAAAAGCTCCGGCGCGTCGGCGAGGAAGCCGGCCTGCAGGTGGAAATTGACCCCGCCTCCATGAACCCCCTCTTTGTGGACGAGGACGATGCCCTGGTTGTGGGCCTGAAGCGCGCCTATCAACTGCTCACCGGCCGGCCGGCGACGTGCGCCTACATCGGCGGCACCACCTATGCCAAGGCCTTCCCGCGCATGGTGGCCTTCGGCCCGCTGATGCCCGAAGAGCCGATGCTGGCGCATCAGGTGGACGAGCGGGTCAGCCTGGACTCGCTGGTGCGCAACACCGAGATATATGCCCTGGCCCTCTATTTCCTCGCCGGCGCATAAGCCGGCGGTACCCAGGCGAACGCAAAGGCCCGGAACCGAAATGGTCCCGGGCCTTTACCATCTCTGAAGGGAATGGGCGCATCCCTACGGCAGATAGTCCAGAGGGTTGCGCCGCACGTTGTCCACGATCACTTCCAGATGCAGGTGCGGGCCGGTCGCTCGGCCGGTGGCGCCCACAGTGCCGATGGTCTGTCCCTGGGTGACCGCGGTGCCGGCCTCAACGAAAATCTCATTGAGGTGGGCATACAAGGTCTGCATGCCGTTGTTGTGGTCAATCACCACCATCAACCCGTAGCCCACATCGGACCAGCCGGCGCGCACCACATAGCCCGTATCCGCCGCCACGACAGGAGTACCCCGACGGGTTGCGATGTCCAGGGCGGGATGTCCCCGGGTGAAGCGCTGGGTGATGGTCCCACGCACCGGCCAGATGAGCGCACCGGTGCCGACGGGGGCATCTGCCGGCAGGGAGGCCCTGGTCATCCCTTTGCGCGCCTGGCGGATGGGCAGTTTGCCGCCGGGCACAAAGATCTTCTCCCCAACCTTGAGCGCCTCCGGGTCCAGCACAGGGTTATACTGGCTGTCCAAGATGGCATTCATGGTGACGCCGTACTGCCGGGCAATGCCCAACAGGGTATCGCCGCGCTGGATGGTGTGCAGTACGCCGTCCGCCGGCGGAATCACCAGCTCCTGCCCCACCCGCAGGCGGTTCGGATTGGCCTGCAGGTCAGGGTTGGCCCAGATGATGGACTTTTGGTCCAGGCCGAAGGCGCTGGCGATGCCGGAAATGGTATCCCCCTCTCGGACGATGTATTTGCGGAGCAGAACGGTAGTGGGCCGGAGCTGTACCAGCCCCGCCGGCGTCTCCTCGCCCAGGGGCGTGGCATGCGCCGGCACTATCGTTTTGTTGGGCAGGGCATTGGCCGCAGACAGGTCGTTTTCTTTATCCGTATGCGGCGCTGGAATGCGCAGTTCCTGCCCGATGCTCAGTTTGTCGGGGTTCTCCTGCAGTTCCGGGTTGGCCAGCAGGATGTCCAGCAGGCTGACCCCGAACTGCTTGGCGATGCCCGTCAGCGTATCCCCGTCCTGCACCACATAGATGGCCGGCTCGGGTTCGGGTGTGGGCAAGAAGGGAATCGCTTCCGGGTTCAGGTCCTCTCCCAGCGGCGTGGCGTGGCTGGACAGAGGCGGCGTGGGAACGCCCGCCGGCGTCGCGACGGCCGCCGGCGCGGCGCCCGCGGTTTTCGGAGCTTCCTGGCCGGCGCTGGGGATGCGCAGTTCCTGGCCCACCTTCAGCCGGTCCGGGTCATTCTGCAGGGCCGGATTGGCATCCAGGATTTCCTGCTGTTTCACCCCAAAGCGTTTGGCAATGCCGGACACGGTATCCCCCTGTTGCACCGTGTAGAGCTGGAAGGCCGGGGTGGGTGCCGGGGATACCAGGATGATCGCCGGCAGAGCTTCTTCGCCCCGGAGTATGCCGCGCGCCGGCAGTGTCGGCACCGCC
>JACIWP010000275.1 GCA_014360855.1 Anaerolineae bacterium | reverse complement strand
CGCGCGAGGCACGGAGGCCCTGGCGCAGGAAGTCATCGAGAAGGTGGGGCCGGGGGGCAATTTCCTGGCGGAGGATCACACGGCACGCCATCTGCGGAGCGAGTTCTACTTCCCGACCCTGAGCGACCGGGAGTCGCGCGAGGATTGGGTCGCCGCCGGCGCCAAGACCGCCCGCGAGCGCGCCCGCGAGAAAGCGCGCCAGATCCTGCAGACGCACCAGCCGGCGCGCTGGCCGGCGGAAGTGGATGCGCGCATCCGCCGCGAGATCGCCGGCATCGTGCTGTAACACCGCCGCCTGCCCTTGTTTCTGCCAGGTGGCAGTCACCTCCGGGCTGACTGCCACCTTTTTCTGTGCCAGGTGTTTTTACAATTAACCAATCTGATAACCTCAGCATGGCGTATTCCATGCGCGAAAACTGGCTATTGACAATCCCGGCAACTTGTGGTATATTGTGAACTGGTAATTACCAGTTCCAGCCCAACCTCTTCTCATGGTAGTGTATTGCCGTTCCCGAGGGTGGTCGGATGGCCTTACAGCGCAACAGCTCTACTCCACTGCACCTTCAGTTAAAGACCGCGCTGGCCGCGCAGATTGCGCGGGGCAGTCTGCGGCCTGGACAGCGTCTCCCCTCCGAGCGCCAGTTGTGCGAGATGTTCGGGGTCAGCCGCACCACCGTGCGCCGGGCGATCGAGGAGCTGGAACGCGAGCATCTGATCCGCACAGTGCCGGCCCAGGGCACCTTTGTAGCTGTGCCGCAGGTGCAGGTCTCGGTGCATGTCTCCCTGGCTGGCTTCACCAGCGATATCCAGCGCGCCGGCTTTTCCCCTTCCAGCATCCTGCTGGAAACCGCCCTGATCTCTCCCGTACCGGAGGAACTCGCCGGCCCCATGCGCATTTCCCCGGATGAGGAGATCGTCAAGGTCGAGCGCCTCCGACTGATCAACGATATCCCCCTGGCCATCCATACCTGCTATCTCCCTCATCGCCTCTGCCCCGACATCCTGGCGCATGATCTGGGCAGGGAATCGTTGTTCGGGCTTCTGCGGGGCAAATACGGACTGCGCATCGCCTATGCCCAGGAGCAGGTATGCGCCTGTCTGGCAGACGACCGCGAGGCAAGGTTACTGCGGCTCACGCCGCCGGCGGCAGTCCTGCGCGCCCAGCGCCTGACCTTTTTGGACAGCGGCGAAGTGGTGGAATACTCCTTCTCAAGCTACTGCGGCGAGTGGTACCATCTCACCCTGGTGCTGGAGGGCCAGGAGGCGAGATAATCTTTTACCGATAGGAGCAGACATGGTTCACATCGTCATCGTTTCCCATGCGGACCTGGGCGAGGCGCTCATCCGGGCGGCGGAGATGATCGTGGGGCCGAAGGAAGGGGTGCATGCGGTTTCGCTCCAGCCGGAAGACTGCCCGGAAGCGCTGGCGGAGCGCCTGACAGCGGTGCTGGAGCCCCTTGCCGGCCAAGAGGTGCTGGTGCTGGTGGACCTCTTCGGCGGCACGCCGTACAATGTTTCCGCCCGCCAGATCATGGAGCGCGGGGTGGAATGCGTCACCGGCGCCAATCTGCCGATGCTGTTGGAACTGCTGATGTGTCGGGATGAGATGCCGGCCAGCGAGCTGGCCGAGATGATCACTGAGGCTGGCCGGGAATCGGTCAAAAACCTGGGGCCTATGTTCCGCAAGACCATGGCGGCCAATGCCAATCAGGTCTCGGCCGGCCAATGATGGCACGTTCTCCGGTGGGGGTCTTCGCCTGGCACGGCGAACGTTCGTAATGGAGCCATACCCAATCTGGCCTGGAAAGGAGGTGATGAGCCATCGCTGAGGAGTGGGGCCTAGTTCGCATTGATGATCGTCTCATTCACGGACAGGTGATCGCTGTCTGGTGCAAGCACAAGCCGTTCAAACGCATCGTCATCATTGATGACCAGCTTGCGCAGGACCCGTACATGCAGGAAGTGATGCGTTTGGCGGCGCCGCCTGGCTTAGTGGTGGAGGTCTATTCCGTCGACGCGGCCATTCAGACCCTGAGCCAGGAAACGCAGAACCGCAGTACTACCATGCTGTTGATGCGGTCCCCGCAGGTGGCCCGCCGGCTGTATGAGGGCGGGCTGACCTACAGCGCCCTGAATGTCGGGGGCATCGGGTCAGGGCCCGGCCGGCGCAACATCTTCAAAAATATTGCAGCGTCGGACGAGGAAATCGCTATCATGAAAGACCTGATGGACCGGGGCGTCCGCATCACACTGCTGACCGTGCCAGGCGAGAAGTCCAAAGAGTTCGCGGACCTGTATGCTGAACTGAAGCGCAAGTAAAAGGAGACGCGGCGATGAAAGTGAATCGGAAACAGCTCGCGGTCGCCATGATCGTCAGCCTGGTGCTCATGCTGGCCGGCGCGGTGGCTGTCTATGCCATGCCGGCACAGCAGACCGGCGCGGTGCGCATGAGCTTCCTCATGGCGGCGATCATCGGCATCCTGTACTATCTCTCGCTGTCCCCCTGGTTTGCCAACCTGGGCTTCACCGTGCTGTACCGGCCGCTGATCGCCGGCACGCTGGTGGGCATCGTCATGGGGCGGCCGGCGGAGGGCATCGCTATCGGCGCCAACATCAACGTGCTGTACCTGGGCTGGATTTCCGCCGGCGGCTCTCTGCCTGGCGACCCGGGCCTGGCCGGCTACCTGGGTACAGCCCTAGTGCTGGGCGGCGGCCTGGACATTCAGGCGGCCCTGGCCCTGGCCGCACCGCTGGGCCTGCTGGGCGGCCTGACCTGGTCCCTGCGCATGTCGCTGTGCTCCATCATCCCCCACTGGGCGGACCGCTTTGCGGAGGAGGGCAACATTAAGGCAGTTGCCCGCAGTAACTACATCTACTCTCAGCCCTTCCTCTTCATCCTGTATGCTGTACCAGTAGCGCTGGCGGCATACCTGGGCTCCGCCGCGGTGGGCTCCGCGCTGGACTGGATCGCCCAGCACGCCATCTGGGTGATGAACGGCCTCTTCACCGCCAGCGGCATGCTGGCCGCCCTCGGTATCGCGCTCAACTTGAAGTTCCTCCTGCGGGGCAATGTGTGGCCGTACTTCTTCATCGGCTTTGTGGTCACCACCATGATGGGCGGCAAGGTCAACCTGCTCATGATGGCCATCATCGCCGCGTGTGTCGCCTACCTGCATGTGCTGTGGGTGCACGGCATGGGTGAGGCTGCGCCGGCCACGGCCCAGGCACAGGCCCGCAAGGCGCCCGGCCTGTTGACCCGCCAGGACGTCTTCAAGGCCTGGCTGCGCTGGCTCTTCTTCTCCCACTCCACCTACAACTGGGAGCGCATGCAGGGCCTGGGCTTCGCCCACAGCATGACCCCCATCATTGAGAAATTGTACAAGACCAAGGAAGACATCAGCGCCGCGTTGAAGCGCCACCTTATCTTCTTCAACACCCAGCCGGACATCGGCGGCGTCATCCACGGCATCGTCATTGCCATGGAAGAGGAGAAAGCCGCCGGTGCGGACATCAGCGATGATGCCATCAATGGCGTCAAGACCGGTCTGATGGGCCCCATGGCCGGCGTGGGCGACACCATCCAGCAGGGCATCGTCATTCCCATCGCCCTGGCCATCGGCATCGGCATTGCCCTGGGCGGCCAGCCGCAGGCAACGCGCGGCAACATCCTCGGCCCCCTGTTCTATGTAGTGGCCGTGGCCGCCTTCGTCTGGGGCGTTGGCTGGTGGGTTTGGTGGCAGGGCTATGTCCAGGGCCGCGCTGCCGTGACCAGCATCCTGCAGAGCGGTGCACTGCAGAAGGTCATCACGGGCGCCGGCGTCCTGGGCAACTTCGTCATGGACGTATTCGGCCAGGCCAGCCGGCCCGGGCACGTCCGTGTCGAAGAAGGGAGCGCGAGCGTTGTCGCAGATGTTGTCC
>JACIWP010000274.1 GCA_014360855.1 Anaerolineae bacterium | reverse complement strand
TAGATCACCTCCATGAGCCAGTCCCACAGCGACAGGATGAGCACCCGCAGGAGGCAGTAGGGGTTCAGGAGGAAGAGCAGGAAATCATCAATACGGCGGGAAGCGCCGGCATTCCGGTTGTTCCCCATCGTGAAAATGGTCAGCTCTGCCCCGCCGCTGAACACGTTCGCCGTGCTGGAACCGCCGCGCAGTAAGCCGCGATAACCGTTCTCCACATAGCGCTGTTCCAGCAGGCGCGCCCCCTCCGGCCGGTTGGAGACAATGATCCGGCCGCTGGCGCGGTCCAGGAAGCGAAAGGCGGGGATATCGGAGCTGTCGCCGTACATGATGCCGGCCTGCACCGAAGAGGTCTGCGAGGGGATGCCGCAGTCCCAGGCCATCAGGCGGAACTGCCCATGCTCCAGCAGGGATTCCAGCGCCGGCATCATCCCTTCCCGCAGGGCATGCCGCAGGGCAGTGTACGACAGGCCGTCGATCTGCACGAAGACCACCCCGTGGGGCGATGGCTGTGCCCCCGCCGGCCGTTTCCGCCCCAGCCGGCGGATGACCCAGTCATACAGGGTGCGCTGACGCTCCGCGCTGACCAAGGCGCTGAAGAGCACATTGCTCGCCGGCAGGATGACAGCCCCCAACACCGCCGACGGCCAGAACGCATCCACATGAAACCCCGGCCAGACCCTGCCGACGAAGAGCAGGAGCAGGGAATCCACCAGCACGGTCGGCAGGCCGATGGTCAGCCAATTGACCGGGTATGCCAGGTACACCACCATGGGCCGCACCAGGGCATTGACCAGGCCGAGGAAGAGCGCGAAGGTCACCCAGGCCGGCACCAGCCGCGGGGAAAAATCAAAGGAGATGCCCGGGATGACCAGCACCGCCATGAACAGCGAGAGGCTGTTGACGAGCGCAGTAGTGAAGAAGCGCCATCCCAGGCGCCAGGCGCGGCGCATGGCGAATTACCTCCTCCAGCTAGCGGGCGAAGTGCGCCGGCGGGCCGGCGACCTCGGCCGTCTCCCCCGGGATCAGCACCCGCACGTCCGTATCCGCCGCCATCTGGCTGGCATATCCCAGGAAGGTATACGGCGGGTCCTGCAGATACGCCAGCCGCTCCCACACCGGCCCCATCAGGCGGAGAGAGCCCCAATGTACGGGGATGGCCAGTTTCGGCCTCAGCATTCCCAGGGCGCGTGCCGCAGTGCGCGGGTTCAGATGGCCCGGCGGGGTGCGCGGGGTATAGCCGGCCACTGGCAGGAGCGCCAGGTCAATGCGCCACCGCCGGCCCATCTCCTCCATCTCGTCGAACAGGTCCGTGTCGCCGGCGAAATAGACCGTGAACCGTCCCTCCACCATATAGCCCTGTGCCGGGACATGCATGCCCCACAGCGGCCGGCCGCCGGGATGCGCCGCCGGCGTGGCGGTCACCAACAGGCCATCCCATTGCACCTCTTCGCCCGGCCCCATTTCGATCACCTCCTGGGAGAGGCGCGAGGCCAGGTAGGCGCCGGCGCCGCGCGGCACAATCACGGTCGCCTGGCTGGGCAGCCTGCGCAGAGAGGGCAGGTCCGCATGGTCGTAATGCAGATGCGACAGCAGAACCAGCCGCACCTGGCTCAAGGAGAGAGGCTGTTCGATGAGCGACCGGCCGTGCCGGCGCAGGATCAGGAAGCGATCCCGAAGCACCGGGTCAGTGATGATGGTCTGTTCATCCAGCTCTATCAACACGGTGGCATGGCCGACATAGGTCACACGCATGGACGGCATCTGCCTGCACACCACCCCTTTGCCGTTAGAATTCCCATCGCCATTATAACACGCCGGCGCACGCACCCCAAACGACAGTGCACTTTGGCTTCGCCGGCCAACCTGTCGCCCATTCCAGCAACCGATGGAACTCACTGGACATGATACTGGCCTTTGCCCTGGCCGGCAGAGGAATTCAAACTCACCATCCGCAAGTAACGCGTGAGGGCCGCCAGGGGAAGCTCTCCCTGGCGGCTTCCCCTTCACAACTCCGCCGGCCAGGATTTGCATCTTTTCCCCGGCCATGCTATAATAGTAGGTGCCAAGGGCGAGTAGCTCAGCTGGTTAGAGCGCGTGTCTCACATACACGAGGTTCACAGGTTCGAGTCCTGTCTCGCCCACCAATGGGTGCCGCTGGCCGCTCCTCCGGGGTGCCAGCGGTTCGTCGTTTCAGGCCGGTTCAACGGATGCGCGACATGGGACAATCGGCTAACCAAGCTATGCCGGCCTCGCCGACCGGCGTGGGGAATTTCGAGCGCTGGCTGTTCGCCCTCCGCTGGCCCTATTGGGGCATTCTGCTCGCGCTGGCCTTACTCTCCCCACACCTGAACCTCGAACCCTTTTTCGTCGTCGCGCTGGTCGCCATCACGGCGGCCCTGCATATACTCCTGTTCCTCCTCCTGCACCTGCGCCGGCTGGGGCGCTGGTTCGCTCCGATGTTCTGGGCGTTGGACCTGGCCCTGCTGACCGCTCTGCTGCTCAAGGGCGGGATCTGGCCCACGCCCCTTTACCCTCTGCTGTGGTGGCCGGTGGTCGTGATCGGGCTGGCCGCCGGCGGAGGAATGGGCCTGCTGGCCGGCCTGGTGCTGGCATTCTGCGGTGCGCTCCCCCTGAGCACCCCACAGTGGAGCGAATTGGCCGGCATGAGCCTGACCGAGGCCGTTGTCTCCCTCATTGGCCTGCCGGCGCTGGGTGCCGCCGCCGGCTGGCTCAGCCAGCAGAGGGCCGCCCAACGACTGCGAGAGCTCACTGCCGAGGTCGAAACCCTGCGGCAAACGCGCGATCGCCTGGATGCGGTCTACGCTATGGCCAGTACCCTGGGCGCCACGCTCGATTATCAGCAGGTCCTGCAGGCGCTGTTTGACCTGAGCGCCATCGAGTTCCGGGCGTTAGGCAAGAACCCGGCGCAGATGGTAGGCATGGCCCTGCTGTTCGAGGAAGGCCGGCATGAGCCGGCCCTGCACGTGGTCGCCGGCCACCACATCACCGATGCCGACCGGGATATCCGCTGTCCGGCCCGGCAAGGTGTCCTTCAGCGCGTTATCTCCGCCGGCGAGGCCGAGGTGATCTCCGACGTCGCCGCGGATCCCGAACTATCTGCTTTCCCTTCCCTGCGCGAGGCCCGCTCCGCCATCGTTGTCCCCTTACGGGCCGGCTTTGAGTCCTACGGGGTGGTGCTCTTCGCCAGCCCCTCGCCGGCCGCCTATTCCCTGGACGAATGCCATTTCCTGGTGGCCTTTTCCAACCAGGCCACCATCGCCCTGCAGAACGCCCAGCTTTTCCAGAGCCTGCGCGAGGAACGGGACCGCATCATCACCCAGCAGGAGGAGATCCGCCGCGAGATCGCGCGCGAACTGCACGATGGGCCGACGCAGACCATCGCCGCCATCACCATGCGCCTCAACTACGCCCGCGCGCTGGTGAAGCGCTCGCCGGAGAAAGCCGCCGAGGAGCTGGCGGAGCTGGAAGACCTGGCCCGCAGGACGACGAAAGAGATCCGCACCATGCTGTTCACCCTGCGGCCGGTGATCCTGGAGACCCAGGGGCTGGTGGCGGCACTGCGCCATTATGCTGAGAAAATCCAGGAGACGGAAGGGCTTCTGGTGGAGATCCAGGACGCCGGCTTCTCCGCTTCCCTCTCCGACGAGACCGCCGGCGTCGTCTTCTCCATCTTGGAGGAGGCCATCACCAACGCCCGCAAGCACGCCCAGGCCCACCGCGTGGTCGTGCGACTGCGCAACGACCAGCAGACCTTCATGGCAGAGGTGGAGGATGACGGCATCGGCTTTGACGTGGCGGCGGTCGAGCAGACCTACGACCAGCGCGGCAGTTTGGGGCTTATCAACATGAGGGAACGGGCGGAGCTGATTGATGGGACGCTGTCCATAATCTCCAGCCCCGGGAGCGGCACG
>JACIWP010000273.1 GCA_014360855.1 Anaerolineae bacterium | reverse complement strand
GGACGCGACAGCCGGCGCTCCGCAGGAGCGCCACACCTTCATCACACATCACCCGCACACCGATCGTCTCCAGCACCTCCAGGGTGGCGAGGTGAAGCTCCTTGATCTGCTCCTCGGTCAGCAGGCGGTAGCTGGGCACACATTGGGACCGGAATCCCGAGTTCATCTCTCCCTCCTTTCCTCGTGGAAAACGTGTTGCTAGTGCCCGCCGGCGGCCTCCGCCTCGACACGGGCGATGATGGCATCGAGTTTCTGCTTGACCGCCGGCTCCAGCGGCTTCGGCTGGTGGGTCTCCAGAATCTGCAAAGCGCGCTGGCGGGCCTTATCTCCCAGGGTGCGTTTGCCGGCCTGCACCCAGTTCTCGTAACTGCCGCGCTCCAGCAGGGTGGGGAACCAGTTCTCGCGGACATGGCGCACGGTGTGCTCTGTGCCCAGGAAACTGCCGCCCGGCCCCACCGCGTCGATGACATCCAGCGCCAGCGTCTCGGCGTTGATGGTGATGCCTTGCATGAAGCGCCGCACCATGCCGGCGGCCTCGTCGCCCAGCACCACCATCTCCATGGAGGCGGTCAGCCCCGAGTCAATGTATCCGACATCATGGCAGAGGTTGCCGCCGGCCAACGCCGCCAGGAGCGTCCACATGCCCCCTTCCAGGCCGGCCTGCTGGTCAAAGCACTTGCTGTCGGAACAGGCGCCGAAAGAGAACACCGGCAGATGATAATAATGGGCCATTTCCGTGAGCGCCACCATGTTCAGCAGGAACTCCGGCGAGGCATAGGTGACGCTCATGGTGCGCATGTCCATGATGGTGACGCCGCCGCCGTACACGAAGCCCACTCCCTCACAGGCCAACTGCGCCATGACCAGGCCGGAGAGCAGTTCGGCATTGGCCACCACCAGGCCGCCGGCGCTGGTCATGGGGGCGGCCGCCCCGAACATCATGCCCGGGGTATAGACGATGGGCAGGCGCTTGCGGCAGGTATAGAGGAGCTTCTCCGTTCCCTCCACGATATGCTGGAGGGGGCTGATGGGTTCGGCGTAGAGGATGGCGAAGGGGCTGTGCTGGAAGGCTTCCTCGCCGCCGGCGACCGCCTCGCACATCTCGATGATGGCCTTCAGGTTGCGCAGGTTCCAGGCGGTGTAGCAGATAGGTTTGGTGGTGTTCTCCACCATGGCGCGGAAGTGATACAGGTCCGATACGGCCTGGTCCACATCCTGGGCGATGCCCATGCACATCACAAAGTCCAGGTTGGGCAGGCCGTCCACCAGGCGCGTCATTTCCACCACATCCTGCAGGCGGCTTGGCCGGCGCTCCCCGGTGCGGATGTCGATGACAAAGGGGGTGTCGGAACCGGTGCCAAAATAGGTGCGGCCGTCCTCCAGGAACATGGCCGGCCGGCCCTCCCGATCGCACAGCACCACGCGCGAGGGCGCGGTGCGGATGGCCCATTCCACCAGGCCGGCGGGGAAGCGCACGCGGTCCCCGTCCACCCAACAGCCGGCCTTGCGGAGCAGATCGCGCGCCTCCTCCACCATGACGCGCACGCCGGTGCGCCGCAGGACCTCCAGCGTCGCAAAATGAAGCTCTTCGATTTGGGCCTGGGATAACACGCGGATAGCAGGGGTCAGTTGGGCATGATAGTCACTGCGCATATTCCTTTCCTCCGTGTGGTGCGGGTGCGCGCCGGCCGCAGTCTTGGCGGGGGCCGGCGTCCCCTTCGGTTCAGGTTCGGGCGCCGCCGAGATACAGCCGCTGGACCTGCTCATCCTCCAGCAACTGCCGGCCGGTGCCCTCGTAGCGGATATGTCCCAGTTCCATCACATAGGCGCGGTGCGCGATCGCCAGCGCGCGCCGCGCGTTCTGCTCCACCAGCAGGATGGTGGTTCCTTCGCGGTTGATGTCCTGGACGTTCTCAAAGACCGCTTCCACCACCTTCGGCGCCAGGCCGAGGGACGGCTCGTCCAGGAGCATCAGCGCCGGATTCGCGATCAGCCCGCGGGCAATGGCCAGCATGCGGCGTTCTCCGCCGGATAGGGTGCCGGCGCGCTGGCGGTAGCGCTCCTTCAGGCGGGGAAAACGGGCATAGATGGCCTCCAGACGAGCGGCAAATTCGCTCGAGGGCAGTTGATAGGCGCCCATTTCCAGGTTTTCATAGACGGTCAGCGAGGGAAAGATACTGCGCTCCTGGGGCACGAAGGCGATGCCCCGCACCGCCACGCGGTGTGGGGACCAGCCGGTGATGTCCGTGCCGTCGAAGAAGATGCGGCCGGCGCGGATATCGGTCAGGCCCATGATGGAGCGCAGGGTGGTGGTCTTGCCGGCGCCGTTGGCACCCACCAGGGTCACGATTTCCCCCCGATGGACCTTCAGCGAGATGCCGTGCAGTACCTCGATTTTGCCGTAGCCGGCAACCAAGTCGCGGATTTCCAGCAGGGTATCGTCGGTATGATCGCTCATGCTCTGCTCCCGTTGCGGCTATACGCCCAGATAGGCATCAATGACACGCGGGTCACAGCTCACTGTCTCCGGCGTGCCCTCGCAGATTTTCTGGCCGTAGTTGAGCACCACGATCCAGTCACAGAGGTTCATGACCACGTTCATATCGTGTTCCACCAGCAGGATGGTCTTGCCGTGTTCATCGCGCAGGCGGCGGATATGCTGAAGGATGTTCTCCACCAGTGTGGGGTTGATGCCGGAGGCCGGCTCATCCAGCATCAGGAAGTCCGGGTCGGTCATCAGGGCGCGTGCGATCTCGACCAGCTTCTGCTCGGCATAGGAGAGGTTGCCGGCGTACTCGTTCTCGAAGCGCTCCAGGCCCATCATGGCCAGCAGTTCGCGGGCCTTCCTGACGTTCTCGCGCTCCTGCCGGCGCACTGCCGGCAGGTTCAGCACGCCGGCGACGAAATTCTCCCCCACCTGATGCTTGGGCCCCATTAACATGTTCTCCAGGACGGTCATGTTGCGGAAGACGCGCACCAACTGGAAGGTGCGGGCGATGCCCTTGCGGACGATGGCATACGGCGGCCAGCCGGTGATGCGCTCTCCCTTGAAATATATCTCGCCCTCGGTGGGGAGCAAGAAGCCGGTCACCAGGTTGAAGATGGTGCTTTTGCCGCTCCCGTTGGGGCCGATGAGGCCGAAGATGGTGCCGGCCGGCACCTCAAAGGAGCAGTGATCCACCGCTCGCAGACCGCCGAAGTCCTTGGAAAGGTTCTCGATGCGCAGCACGTGTCAGGCTCCTCGTCAGTCGTATCTGGGCTTTTGCTCAGGGATCAGGCCGCGCGGGGCGAAGATGGTCATGACAATGAGCAGGATGCCGAAGATGAGCTGTTGGAGGGGGGCGGCGACGGCCGGCGGCAGGCCGGCAAAGCGCAGTCCCTCGCGCAGGACCAGCAGCACGCCGGTGGCCACCACCGCGCCCAGGTTATTCCCCAGACCACCCATCATGATCGCCAGGAAAATGAAGAAGGTGAGCCACATGACGAAGCTGGAAGGGTCAATGAAGTTCATGTAATGGGCGAAGAGGCCGCCGGCCAGGCCGGCCAGCCCGGAACCGACCACCAACGCGATCATCTTGTACCAGTAGGTGTTCTTGCCCAACGCCTGGGCACCCATCTCGTCCTCGCGCACCCCCCGTAGGACGCGCCCGAACGGCGACAGCCGGATGCGCTCCACGAAGATGAAGCTGATGGCAACCATCACGAAGCTGAAGGCCAGGAACAGCGGCGCGGTATCCAGTTTGAAGCCGAAAAGAGACATATGGGGGATGCCGGGCAGGCCCATCGGGCCGCGGGTCACCGGCACCCAGTTCTTGAAGACGGCGCGGGTGATCTCACCCAATCCCATGGTGACCACCGCCAGGTAGTCCCCCACCAGCTTGACCGTGGGCAGGCCGATGATGAACCCAATCAGAGCGGATAGGGGCACGCCGGCCA
>JACIWP010000272.1 GCA_014360855.1 Anaerolineae bacterium | reverse complement strand
GATTTGGAGAGAACGTCATAACACGTCTACGGTGACGGGAGAACAGGACATGAGTCGAAAGGTTGCAGTCGTTGCAGTCGGCGGTAATTCCCTGATCAAAGACGCTCAGCACCAGACCGTTCCGGACCAGTGGGATGCGGCGCGGGAAACCGGCAAGCATATCGCCCGCATGATCGCGCAGGGATGGGATGTGGTGCTGACGCACGGCAACGGCCCCCAAGTGGGATTTATCCTGCGGCGTTCGGAGCTGGCCGCCCATGAACTGCATGAGGTCCCGCTGGATTCCTGCGTCGCCGATACACAGGGCGCTATCGGCTACATGTTCCAGCAGGTGCTGATGAATGAGTTCCGGCGGATGAACATGCACAAGCCGGTGGCGACCGTGGTGACGCAGGTGCTGGTGGACCGCAACGACCCGGCCTTCCAGAACCCCACCAAGCCCATTGGATCGTTCATGGACGAGGCCACGGCCCGCCGGCGCATGGAAGAGGGCTGGCACGTTATCGAGGACGCCGGCCGCGGATGGCGCCGCGTCGTCGCCTCACCGCGCCCCCTGGAAATCCTCGAGCAGGACGTCATCAAGACTATGGTGGACGCCGGCATCATCGTCATCGCCGTCGGCGGCGGCGGCATCCCTGTCATCCGCAACGAACAGGGAGACCTGCAGGGCATCGCCGCAGTCATCGACAAAGACCTGGCCTCCTCCCTGCTGGCGCGCAACATCCGGGCGGACCTGTTCCTCATCTCCACCGCCGTCGAAAAGGTGGCGCTGAACTTCGGCCAGCCCAATCAGGTCTGGTTGGACCGCATGACCCTGGCGGAGGCCAAGGCGTATATGGCCGAAGGGCATTTCAAGAAGGGAAGCATGCTGCCGAAGATCCAGGCCATCATCGAATACCTGGAGCACGGCGGCAAGGAAGCCATCATCACCAACCCGGAGAACATCGAACGCGCCCTGGCCGGCGAAACCGGCACGCGCATCGTCCCATAGCTGACCCCGGGCAATTGCCCTATCCCTCAGATGGAGTATAATCGGTGCGGTGCGCCGCCGGCATCGGCCCGCACCGTATGATCTCCTTCCTGGGGGTACGGCATGCTCGATTACCTCATACGCAATGGGCGCATCGTCGACGGCACGGGCAACCCCTGGTTCCGCGCCGACATCGGTATCGCCGGCGGGCGCATCGCCGCCATACGGCATCACCTCGACCTGCCCGCCCGACATACCATCGAAGCCGAGGGGCTGACGGTCTGCCCCGGCTTCATCGACATGCACGCCCATTCCGACTGGTGGTTGTTGACCAACCCCCTGCATCATCCCAAACTCCTGCAGGGGGTGACGACGGAACTGTTGGGGCAGGACGGTTTCTCGCTGGCCCCCTGGCCGGCACAGGAAGCGGACATGCTCCGCCGGCTGGTGGCCGGCATGAACGGCAACCCGGACCTGGCGCCCAGTTGGCAAAGCTTCGCCGGCTACCTGGAGGCCCTGAACGCCGCCCGGCCGTCGGTCAATGCCCTCTCGCTGGTGGGGCACGGCACCCTGCGGGTGGGGGTCGTGGGCATGGCCAACCGGCCGGCCAGCGCGGCGGAGCTGGCAGAGATGGAGCGGCTGTTGCACCAGTCCATGGAAGAGGGGGCCGCCGGCCTCTCCAGCGGTCTCATTTACGCACCCTGCTATTTCGCCCAGCGGGAAGAACTGGTGCGGCTTTGCCGGGTGGTCGCGGGCTACGGCGGCATCTTCGTCGTGCATCTGCGCAGTGAAGGGGACCGCCTGCTGGAAGCGCTGGAGGAAGTCTTGGATATTGCGGCGGAGAGCGGTGTCGCGCTCCACGTTTCCCATTTCAAGGTCTTTGGCCGGCCCAACTGGGGCAAAAGCATCCTGGCACTGGAGCGGCTGGAACGTGCCCGCGAGGCGGGCATTGATGTGACATTCGACCAGTATCCCTACACCGCCGGCTCCACCAGCCTCTCCGTGCTCCTGCCCCCTTGGGCACATGAAGGTGGGGCGGAGGCCCTGCTGGCCCGCCTGCAGGACCCCGCCGCACGCGAGCAAATGCGCCGCGATATGGAGCAGGACACCTCCTGGGACAATTTCCTGGCCGCTGTCGGCCCGGAGAACATCTTCATCACCTGGGTGGGGTCGGAGCGGAACCGCTGGGCGGTAGGCAAAAGCCTCCTCGCTATCGCCGGCTGCATGCACAAGCCTGCCGCGGAGGCGGTTATGGACCTGCTGTGGGAAGAGCAGTTGGCCGTCACCATGGTGGACTTCTGCATGAGCGAGGAGGACGTGGAGCGCATCATGCGGCACCCCCTCCAGATGGTCTCCACCGACGGCCTGCTGGCCGGCAGGCCCCACCCGCGCGCTTACGGGGCCTATCCCCGGGTGCTGGGACACTACGTGCGGGAACGCCGGCTTCTTCCCCTGCAGGAGGCGGTGCGCAAAATGACCTCCCTGCCGGCACAGCGCCTGGGCCTGCGCGATCGTGGGCTGGTGCGCGAGGGATACTGGGCCGACCTGGTGATTTTTGACCCGGCTGTTGTCGCGGACCTCGCCACGTATGAGGCCCCCTGCCGGCATCCGGCCGGCATCACCCATGTCTTCGTCAACGGCGTGCTGAGCGCCGCCGGCGGCGAACATCTGGGCCAACGCGCCGGCCGCGCCCTGGAATGCCATACGCCATACTGACAAGGAGCAAATCACGATGGATCACGTCAAAGGGCTCAAGTGCATGATATGCGGCGCGGAATATGCGCCGGACGAGATTCTGTACGTCTGCCCCAAGCACGGCGATGAGGGCATTGTGGATGTGATATATGATTATGACAAGATCGCCCGCCGGCTGACCAAAGAGAAACTGGCGGAGGATCGCACGCCCTCCATCTGGCGCTATTTCGATCTCCTCCCCCTGCGAAGCCGGGATACCCTGCCGCCCCTGCAGGTGGGATGGACGCCCCTGTACAAAGCTGACCGGTTGGCCGGCCAATTGGGCCTGCGCCATCTCTGGGTCAAGGATGATGGGCGCAATCCCACCGCTTCGCTGAAGGATCGCGCCAGCGCGGTGGGAGTGGCCAAGGCGCTGGAGCTGGGACGGGGGGTGATTACCGCGGCTTCCACGGGGAACGCCGCTTCGTCGGTCGCCGGCCTGGCCGCCTCCGTCGGCATCAAGACCTATATCTTCGTGCCCAAGACCGCGCCCGAGGCCAAGATCGCCCAACTGCTGATCTTCGGCGCCAACGTGATCGCCATCAACGGCACCTACGACGAGGCCTTCGACCTCTGCCTCAAGGCTTCGGCGGAATACGGCTGGTACTCCCGCAACACCGCCTACAACCCCTATCTCTCCGAGGGGAAGAAAACGGCCGCGCTGGAAATCTGCGAACAACTGAACTGGCAGGCGC
This sequence comes from Anaerolineae bacterium, assembly GCA_014360855.1. Taxonomy (NCBI): domain Bacteria; kingdom Bacillati; phylum Chloroflexota; class Anaerolineae; species Anaerolineae bacterium. The sequence goes on along the minus strand of JACIWP010000272.1, from coordinate 579 downwards.
CCGACCGCATCTTCGTCTCCGTGGGCGATGGCTGTATCATCGGGGGCCTGTGGAAGGGCTTGCGCGATCTGTACGCCCTGGGCTTCATCGACAAGATGCCGAAGCTGATGGGGGTACAGGCAGAGGGTTCGGCGGTGCTCTACAACGCCTGGCGCAAGGGCACCGAAGAGATTGAACCGATTGTCCCGAACACGCTGGCGGATTCCATCTCCGTGGGCATCCCGCGGGACCGCATCAAGGCCCTGCGGGCGGTGCGGCAGACCGGCGGCGAGTTCATCACCGTCAGCGACGAGGAAATCCTGGATGCCATGCGCGTGCTGGCAAGGGGTGCGGCGGTGTTTGGGGAGCCGGCCGGCGTCACCAGCCTGGCCGGCCTGCGCAAAATGCTGCGCGAGGGACGTCTGGACCCGGACGAACGCATCGTGGTGCTGATCACCGGCAACGGGCTGAAGGACGTGGCCAGCGCCATCAAGGCCACCGGCCGGCCGCACATCATCGATCCCACCATGGAGGACCTGCGCCGGCTGGTCGCAACCATCGGCTAAATTGGGCAGGGGCGAGTCCGTGACTCGCCCCTGC
>JACIWP010000271.1 GCA_014360855.1 Anaerolineae bacterium | reverse complement strand
CACGACCCTGTACGTCTGCCTGCAGGGCATCACCTGGCTGAGGACCATGCTGACGCCGTTCCTGCCCTTCACCTGCCAGCAGTTGCACGAGATGCTGGGCTTTGACGGCAGTCTGATCGGCCGCATCTATATTGAGGAGCGGCAGGAAAGCAAGCGCTCGCATCGCGTCCTGCGCTATGACAAGAGCAACCTGGTGGGCAAATGGGAGCCGGAGCGGCTGGAGCCGGGACAGCAGTTGCGCAAGCCCAAGCCCCTCTTCCGCAAGCTGGATGAGAGCGTGGCCGAAGAGGAAACGCGCCGCATGCTGGAGTCCGCCGGCCTCGCCTGAGGCATATCCCCCGGGAGGGACCTTTGTCCGCACGCGCCTGGCCGCACTGGGCCATCTTGCTCATCTTGGCCGGCTACCTGACGGCGGCGGTTTGCTATGCCGTCTGGACGCCGGCCTGGCAGGTGCCGGACGAGCCGGCCCATTACAATTACGCCCGCTACCTGGCGGAAAACGGGCGTTTCCCCGTCCTGCAGGCCGGCGATTATCCCCATGCCTACCTGGAGGAGATCAAGGCCAGGCGCTTTCCTCCCGACATGTCGATTGACCCCATCCGCTATGAGTCGCACCAGCCGCCGCTGTACTACATCCTGGCCGCCGGCGTCTATGCCCTGTTCGCCGGCGCCTCCCTGGCCGTGCGGCTGACGGCCATGCGCCTGCTCTCGGCCGCGCTCGGCGCCGGCACCATCGCCATCGCCTATGTCCTGGTACGGGAGAACTTCCCCGGCCGGCCGCATCTGGCATGGGGCACGGCGGCGTTCACCGCCTTCCTGCCCATGCATATCGCCATAACCGCCGGCGTGAACAACGACGCCCTGGCGGAGCTGGTGCTGGCGGCGATTTTGCTGTGGCTACTGCGCTACCTGCGCCGGCGGCCCAGCCGGCACGCCCCCATGCGCGGCCGCGATTGGCTCCCCCTCGGCCTCCTGCTGGGCCTGGGCCTGTTGACCAAGACCTCGGTCTATATTGCCCTGCCCATCGCCGCGCTGGTGATCCTCTGGGGGGAGGGCCGGCTGGCGCCGGAAAGGGGGAAGGTGCGCTCCATCCTGTTGGGCTGGTTCATCAGTTTCGGCACTGCGCTCCTCATGGCCCTGCCCTGGTACGTGCGCAACATCCTGACCTATGGGGGGCTGGACATCCTGGGGCTGGGCCGGCATGATGCCATCACGGTGGGACAGCTCCGCACCGCCGAATGGCTGGCGGCAAACGGCATGGCATCCCTGGTACAGCGCTTCATCCGCACGACGTTCCAGTCCTTCTGGGGGCAGTTCGGCTGGATGGGCGTCCTGCTGGACAGCCGGCTGTACACACTGCTGGTGCTGTTGAGCGCTCTGGCGGCCGGCGGCGTCATCGGGTGGTGGGCGCGTCTGGCGCGCCGGCAGACCACCTTACATGCCCATGAGGCACGGGCGCTGGCAGTGCTGGGAGCGAGCGCCTTGCTGACGACGCTGGGTTATCTCTGGTACAACCTGCAGTTCGTCCAGCATCAGGGCCGCTACCTCTTCCCCGCCCTGATCCCCATCGGGCTGGCATTCGCCGCCGGCCTGTATCACGTCACCTCCCCGGCCGGCGCGCGCCCCGCTTCCCTGCTCCTGGCCGGCGGCGCGGCGGCCCCCATTATCCGGGGCATCATCACCCACGACCCGCCCCTGTTCTGGGCGGCCCTGCTGGCCGGCCTGGCGCTGGTACTCGCCCTGCAGGGCTGGCGAGGAAGCCGCCGCACCCAGCAGATCATGCTGGCGGCGGTATATGCCGGCCTGTGGGCCCTCGATTGGCTGTGCCTCTTCGCCTTCATCGTGCCGGCGCTGGCCGGCTGAAGCCCCTGACGCGATCCTCTTACCACCCTTTTAGCACCAGCGGGAGTCTTACCGCCCACCATAGCGGCGTGGCGGTGGACGTCGCGGTCGCGGTCGGCGACGGAGTCTCCGTAGGCGGTGGGGTCCCAGAAGGGGTGGCGGTGCTGGTGGGAGTTTCCGTAGCGGTAGCCGTCGGACTCGCCGTCCAGGTCGGGGAAGATGTGGCTGTTGGCGTGGGTGAAGGGGTCGCGCTGTGGGTGGGCGTCGGCGTGGACGAAGGGGTGAGGGTCCAGGTGACAGACGGTGTAGGGGAGGGGGTGGGGCTGGCGGCGCCGGCCGGCGTGGGGGTCGCCGTCGGCACATCCGCCGGCAGCCAGTACTCCACCACTAACCGCGGCCGCAGGGTCTGGGTGGGCGCTTCGGATGAGTAGAAGCTGTAGCCCACGTTGACATCCACATGCGGTTTGAGCAGGAGGCCAAAGTTCTGCTCCGGGTACCAGACCCAGTGCTGGACCATGTCGCGCACGTTGAAGGCGTACCATGCGCCGGCGGCCGGCATATCCACCCAATCGCTCTCCCGCTTCTGAAAGTCTCGCTCGGGCGCGCCACAGCCTTCAGCGTACCATGGGACGCCCGGCGCGGCCTCCCGCCAGGTGGCCAGCCGGCGGTCCCAATCCCGCAGGACGCGGTGGCTGGTGACATCCAGGTAACTGGAATTGCTCTGGTAAAAGGCGTACAGGTAAAGCGTCGCAGAGGTCACCAGCGCATGGCTGGAGATAGAGCGCAGGTCGAAGTGGATGAGAGGGTTGCTCTCATCCCGATCCACGAAGCCGGTCTCATCCTTGTCCTGCCAGCGCAAGTGCAGGCTGATGGATTCACTGAAGAAGATGTCGGGCGCGCGGCGGTAGAGATAAGTGTCGCTGACGCCGAAATAGCCGTTGAGCCCCTGCTGGAAGGTCTCGCGATAGAGCGGGCCTTCCGGCCGGCGGGTGGGGGTGGCGGTCGGCGTTGGCGGTACATCGGTCGGCGTCGGCACCGCCGGGTCCAGGGTATAGGTCACCACGAGCTGGGGACGCAGGTCGGGGTACGGCGCCTCGGAGGAATAGGCATCGTACTGCACCTCCCGCCGCTGGCCGATGTATGCCAGCAGTTTGGCCCCATGATTCCAGCGGGGCTGTTCCACCCAGTACTGGACCGCCTGGGTGACATCCCAGGAATAGCGGGCCTGGGGAGGATTGGTCAGGCGGAAGAGCGCCCAGCTTTCCCATTCCTCCCGGCGGTCATACCAGATGTCGTTCGCGCCGGGGGTGGCCCATGCCTCGCCGACGCGCGGCCGGTTCCAAGTCACTTGCCCGGCTTCCCAGGTGCGGCTGAGCACGTGGAAACTGACCAGCAGGTCATCGGTGATGTTCCTGCTGAAGGTGACCAGTTGAAACGTGGCGGAGAGGACGCGGGCATTGCGCGGCAGGTCGCTCAGGTCGAAGCGGATGAGGACGCCGGCCTGCTCCGGTAGTCGCGTATGGTCGTTGCAGTGCAGGCGCAGGTATGTCTGCCCCTCGAAATTGGTGTCGGGGAAGGCGCGCTGGATGGTGACGTCGGCGGCGCCGGCGTAGCCGTTCAGCCCCTGGCGGTAGACGCGGGTGTAGATGGGCGTCGGCGCGGCATGGGGAGATGCAGGGCCGGCGGCCGACGATGGCAGGTTGAGGAGAAAGAGGAGGCCGGCGCATGCGGCGAACACTCCCACGGCCAGCGCGAGATGAAACCAGCGGCGGCCGGACATGCTCCCTCCGGGCAATCAGGTTGCGGATAGTGTATTGCATCTGGGGAGGATGTCAAGGGGCGGATGGAGACATCGGCGCTGGCCGCCTTGACGACATGTGGAGAATGTGCTATGTAGAAAAATGGCTACCTGGCCGATACTGTGTATAGGAATTCCCCTTTCTATCCAAAGTCTCCATATAAGATTTGACACGGCTTGATCAATAGACAGTAGGAGACAATTGGAGGGATAAAAATGAAACGGACAATTGAGTGCATAATTATTGTATGTTCTATTGCTATTATGATGTCTGGTGCGATGTATGGCGTCACTCACGCCGATAATCTACCACAGCAAAGCCTAGACATGGGGCAAGCTGTTGCT
>JACIWP010000270.1 GCA_014360855.1 Anaerolineae bacterium | reverse complement strand
TACATCATGGTATGTTAGTGTCACGACGCCCTCTCTGCTCTATGGTTGGTTTCGCAACTACCAAATAGCAGGAGGACGTCGTACTGTCAAAAGTGGGTAAGACCCAGCTTACCCTGCGATTGACGCGCCCTGAGCATGATGGTATACTGAGGTTATCTGACCGCCGACATCAGGAGCATGCGCGTGCTGGCCAAGGTCTCCAGTTGTGCTCTCATTGGGCTGGACGGCGCCGCTGTGGAGGTGGAAGTGGACATCTCCGGCGGCATGGCCGGCCTGACCATCGTGGGACTGCCCGATGCGGCAGTCAACGAGAGCAAGGAGCGCGTGCGCTCCGCCATCCGCAACAGCGGCTTCGCCTGGCCCAATAAGCGCATCACCGTCAACCTGGCGCCGGCCGACATCCGCAAGGAGGGGCCGGCGTATGACCTGCCCATCGCCGTCGGCGTGCTGGCCGCCTCCCAGCAGATATGGCCGGACGGTTTGGAGGATTCCCTCTTTATCGGCGAGCTGTCCCTGGACGGGACACTGCGCCACACCGCCGGCATCCTCCCTGCCGCCTCCTTCGCCCGCACCAGCGGCTTCCGCGCCATCTTCGTGCCGGCGGTGGACGCGCCGGAGGCCGCCCTGGTGGAAGGCATTCAGGTCATGCCGGTCAGCGACTTGGCACAGCTCGTGGGGCATCTGCAGGGTCTGGAGCCGATCACCCCTTACCAGGACCAGCGCGGCCTGGATGCCGAGCCGCCGCCCTATGCGGTGGACTTTGCCGATATCCGCGGCCAGGAACATGTCAAGCGGGCGCTGGAGATCGCCGTCAGCGGGGGACACAATGTGCTGATGGTGGGGCCGCCGGGCGCCGGCAAAACCCTGCTGGCGCGCGCCATGCCTTCCATCATGCCGGCGCTCACCATCGAGGAAGCGCTGGAGGTTACCAAAATTTACAGCGTGGCCGGCTTGCTCCCGCCGGATGAACCGCTGATCCGACATCGCCCCTTCCGCGCCCCGCACCACACCATCTCCTACGCCGGCCTGGTGGGCGGCGGACACTGGCCGCGGCCGGGTGAGATCAGCCTGGCCCATAAGGGCGTCCTGTTCCTCGACGAAATGCCCGAGTTCGGACAGCGCGTGCTGGAGGTACTGCGCGAGCCGCTGGAATCGAAGCGCATCCTGCTGGCCCGCTCCACCACCACGCTGGCCTTCCCCGCCGACTTCATCCTGGTCGGCGCCATGAATCCCTGTCCCTGCGGCTACTACGGCGACCCGGTCAAAGAGTGCACCTGTTCCATGCACCTCATCCAGCGCTATCAGAAGCGGCTCTCCGGACCCCTGCTGGACCGCATTGATATTCATTTGCATGTACCGCGGGTGGAGTATGAGAAGCTCGCCGCCGAGCGGCAGGGGGAGCTGTCGGCGGTGATACGCCAGCGGGTGGAGCGCGCCCGGCAGGTTCAGCGGGCGCGCTTCGCCGGCACCCACCTTTCCACCAATGCCGATATGGGGCCGTCGGAGATCCAGCGCTACTGCCGGCTGGACGAGGCCGGCCGCGCCCTCATGAAAGCGGCGGTGCACCAGCTTCATCTCAGCGCTCGCGCCTATCACCGCACGCTGAAGCTGGCGCGCACCATCGCCGACCTGGCCGGCGCCGAACAGATCGCGCCGGCGCACCTGGCCGAGGCCATCCAGTACCGCGCCCAATTGATGCTGTGAGAATTCTGCCCGCCTATCCCCTTTTCTTCCCCTTGGGGCTTCCCCCGGGTCGGCCGGCCTTTCGATACAGCAACTCATCGAGGTAGTGGCGGATGGTGAGCAGGGGATGATGGAGGAGCATGCGCGGCCCCGCAAAGCGCATCACCTGCCGGACGCGCTCGCGCATGGCCGGGTTGTAGCAGTGGATAGGGCACTTGGCGCAGGTGGGCTTGTCATCCTGAAACGGACATTTATCGAGCCGGCGCAGTCCGTACTGATACAGCTCCTCACATTCGGCGCACAAGGCGGATCGCGTGCCGTGGTGGGCACGGCAGTATATCTCGATCATGGCAAATAGTGTGCGCCTCTCTCGCTCCAGCCGGCCAGGGTTCATCGCTTTCGCATCCCCCTCGATAACGGATCACTTTTCTGCGATGCGAACACACTGCGTGGAGTGCGCAACATACATAGACTAGCCTATACCCTCATTGGACGAGGTATCCCATCAGTCCCACTAGTGCATCCAGGCCTAACAGCCCCAGCCCTGTACCCCCTTCCCCGCCGGCAATGTATATCTGTTTACTCGCTGAACCTCGGCCATCGTTGCTGTTGGGCTTCAATTCCGTAACGTAGCACATTAAGCAGCTTTGGGGCCCCTCCAAGAGCGGGAATAGGCGGCGAGAAGATTGTGATCGCCCCTACATAATGCTCTTCTACCCTGTTCAATACCAGAGATAATGCGGACAACACGTCCTGCACTTTGTCACGAGTTGCGATCTCCAAAGGTTGTGCACTTTCAGATAGCGCGAGGTGCAAGTCTCGATGTGCTATCCGGCGATTTCTCCAGTCTCGGCAGAACTTCGCCTTTTCTTCCGCCTCCTTTATCGCCTCCTTCACTGAATCAGCAAGGTCTGGCTCCGTGATGAGTTCAGGCAAACAGCGGATTGTCAAATTTGGTTTTCCCGTGGACCGGGGAGGGTCAGTGAGACGAGCAATATGCATCAGTATATCGTACCAAAAGATATCCTGCACCATGCGAAAGAAAGCAGGCGCAGCTTGGTTCAGTAAATCTACTTTGGATCTCTCGCCAAACAGTTCAAGATATTCATTCCATTTGACATAGAGCCATGCGAGCTCTCTCCACAGTTCATAGAATAACTTTCCCAATGGCTCGCCCATATGGTCTATGTATTCCTGTCTAGTTTCGGATGGTGTAAGATACCGGCCCATTTCATACGCACTCCAGAAACTAGTAGGGTTGAATGCAAGTTCAGGTACTACCGTTTCCGCTAGCTAAGGGGCCGGCGCGTCGGTTAACGGGCGCTTGCGCGGCACGCCCGGCCGGCGCGGGTACTGCGCCGGCGTCGGCGCCGCCTTGCGCACCAGCACCAGATAGCGCTCCTCCGCCAGACCGGGCACTTCCACCCGCACCAGCCGCTCCAGCCGGCCGCCCAGCACTGCCAGCGCGAACTCCGCCTCCTGCACCTCCTGGGCCGCCGCCGGCCCCTTGTACGCCGCCACCAGCCCGCCCACGCGCGCAAAAGGCAGGGTATACTCCGCCAACTCCGGCAGGGCCGCCACCGCCCGCGCCACCACCAGGTCGTACTGCTCCCGATAGGGGGGCCGCCGGCCCAGCGTCTCGGCCCGCTCATGCAGGGCAATGGCGTCGCTCAAGCCCAGCAGGGCGATGATGTGCCGCAGGAATTCCACCTTCTTGGCGGTGGCCTCCACCAGCGTCAGACGCAGTTGGGGACAGACGATCTTAAGCGGGAGGCCGGGAAAGCCGGCCCCAGCCCCGACATCCATGACGCTCGGCTGGCCCTCCGGCCGCCAGACGGTCAGCAGGGACAGGGAATCGAGGAAGTGCTTGACCTGAATCTGGTCGCGCTCCTCGATGGCGGTCAGGTTGAAGCGGCGGTTCCATTCCATCAGCTCATCGCAGTATTTGCGGAACTGCTCGAGCTGGGCCGGCGTCAGCGTCAGGCCAAAGCGCCGCGCGCCTTCTGCCAGGAGCTTCACCGCGGCCGGCTCCTTCCCGGATTTACGCCGGCGGTGGAGAATGCCGGGCGCGCACCAGCGCGCCGATGACCAGCAGGGCGCCCGTCAGCAGGAGCAGGAAGGCCCCGACCAAGCCGCCGGCCGGCCGCTCCAGCAGGCTCACCAGGACGGCGAACACCACCACGCTGGCGGCGCCGATGACGGCGGCGGCCACGAGCAGGACCTGCGCGCGCCGGCCAAAGAAATACAGCGCCAGCAGGCCCAGCGCCACCCCCAGCGGCTCCACGGTCCAGAGGTAGGCCCAGGCCCC
>JACIWP010000269.1 GCA_014360855.1 Anaerolineae bacterium | reverse complement strand
AATAGGTGGGGACCAGGGCCAGGTAGAGCGGGTTGCGGCGGATCTTATTGGGCGCGCCGCTTTCGTGGGTAAGGGACTCCCAGGCCGCCGGCGCGTAGCGGAAGCGCTTGACCGGGATACCAGCGATGACATGGTCCCTCAACCCCTGGTAGGCCGGCGCCAGGACCGTGATCTCCGCGCCGCGCGCCTGCAGGTAATGGATCAGTTCGACCGCCCAGGGGGAGTGCACATCGCCATCCCACCTGGGAAAGCTGGACATCACGAATAGGACCTTCATGATTCCTCACCCGAATGGGGGAACCGGTCGGGATGTCGGGCGGGATAGGATGGTCGCTGTTGGAGATGCTGACGCAGGGTGCGCTCCAGCTCCACCAGTTGCTCCTGCTGATTGACGATCAGCTCGGCGATGAAGCCGATGAGGAAGAGGATGAGGCCGGCCAGCACCAGCACGCCGGCGAACCAGAAGATGGGCCGCTGTTGTTTGGATTGGACGATGTACAGGATGAGCAGATACAGGTAGGTCAGGAAGCCGGCGGCGATAAGCCCGCCTCCCAGCGCGCCGAAGAAGCGCATGGGCTTCTGGCTGAAGACCAGCAGGAACTTGACCACCAGGACATCCAGGAAAGAGACCGGGATGCGTCCCAACCCAAATTTGGAGCGGCCGCGCTGTCGCGGGCGGTAGCTGGTCGGTACCTCGCCCACGCGAAAGCCGTCGGATGCGGCCATCATCAGGATAAAGCGGTGCCAGTCCGAGCGCAGGGGAGGGAGCGCGTCAATTACCTCGCGCCGAAAGGCCTTGATCCAGTTCATATCATGGGCCTGGACGCCGAAAAGCCAGCGCGAGACGAGGTTATAGATGCGGGAGGCGAAGACCTTGCGGTCGCGCCGGCCCTGGCGCCAGCCGGCGACGACATCGTATCCCTCGCTGAGTTTGGCCAGCAGGCGCGGGATGTCCTCTTCCGGGTCAGATTCCATGTCGCCGGGCAGGAAGATCACCACATCGCCCTGGACGTGGCGGAAGCCAGTGCGCAGGGCGGCGGTCAGGCCCAGATTGCGGCGGTGGGTGATCAGATGGACATTAGGGGATCGTTCGGACCAGGAAAGCACCTCCTGGCGCGTGCCGTCGGTGGAACCGTCGTCCACCACCACGATCTCCCCGTCCAGGCCGTAGCGGGAGAAAACGCGCAGGGTGCGCTCGATGACCTGCCCGATATTGCCCTCTTCGTCACGTGCCGGCACCAGCACCGAGATTTTGCCCAGGCCGGCAAGGGCGTTCTGGTCAATTTCGACAGGAGGCAATGCCGCGCTCACCGTTCCACCCTCAGGGGAAGAACTGCCGGATGGCCTCGACGATCATGTCCTGCTGTTCGTCGGTCATCTCGGGATAGAGCGGCAGGGAGAGCACTTCCTGGCTGGCCCTTTCCGCTTCCGGAAAGTCCCCGGGCTGATATCCCAGGTAGCGGAGGGAGGGCTGGAGATGCAGAGGAATGGGATAGTGGATGCCGGCGCCGATGCCCTGCGCGTTCAGATGCTGTAGCAGGGCGTCGCGATGAGATGTCCGGATGGCATATATATGGTACACCATGCGCGTGCCCGACATTTCTTCGGGAAGCTCAACAGGCGCTCCGACCAGGAGCTGATGATACCTGCGGGCCAGGGCGCGCCGGCGTTCGGTCCACGTTTCCAGATGCGGGAGCTTGGCGGCCAGGATGGCGGCTTGCAGGGCGTCCAGCCGTTCCCCATAGCCCAGTATCTCGTGCTCGTACTTGGAGCGCCGGCCGTGGTCGCGCAGCATGCGCACGCGCTCCGCCAGCTCCGCGTTGTTGGTCACTACGGCGCCGGCGTCCCCGTAGGCGCCCAGGTTTTTGCCGGGGTAGAAGCTGAAGCCGGCGATGTCGCCCAGGGTGCCGGTGCGCCGGCCGTGGTACTCGGCGCCGTGTGCCTGCGCGGCGTCCTCGATGACGAGGAGTTGGTGCCGGCGGGCGATGTCCATAATGGGGTCCATATCCGCCGGCTGGCCGTACAGGTGCACCGGCATAATGGCCTTCGTGCGAGGAGTGATGGCTCGTTCGATGAGGTCCGGGTGGATGCAGTAATAGCGCGGATGGATGTCCACGAAGACCGGGCGGGCGCCGGCCATCCAGATGGCCTCGGCGGTGGCCACGAAGGTGAAGGGGGAGGTGATGACCTCATCGCCGGGGCTGATGCCGGCGGCGCGCAGGGCCAGGTGCAGGGCGGCGGTACCAGAGCTGACCCCGATGCAGTGGTCAGCGCCGCAGTATTGGGCGAAGGCCTGCTCAAAGGCCTGCACCTCTTTGCCCAGTATGAAGCTGGTGTTCTCGACGACGCGCCGGATAGCGGCGTCAATATCGGGTTGGATGGAGCGGTATTGGGCTTTCAGGTCGACCAGTGGGATGGCCATGATAGATTCTCCTCTTTGTGCGCCATGCCGGAGCGCCGGCCCTCATTATAAACTGCCGGCGGAGAAAGTCAAAGCGTGAGGGGAGAAGGGAGTCGCCTCACATGCGAGATGACCCTTGCATATCTCTGGCTCCTTTCCCGCATTCCGAATTTGACGTGTTCGCGATCCCGAATTACAATAGCCTTGTCGGTCAGAGGGGAGTAGCTGGCCACGGTGTGGTCAACATGCTGGGTGGATGTCCCGCCCTGGCCCACCGGTTGAGCACTATGCTCAATCAGCGAGACCTTTGACCCGTTCATACGCTCTCGTGTATGGGCGGGCAAGAGGTCTCGCTTTTTTGATGTGTGAGGAGAGGTATGCCGCAGATGAATTGGGCAGATTTCATCTCTGCTTTTGGCCTGTTACTGCTTGCCGAGTTGGGGGACAAGACCCAGTTGGCCGTGCTGACGCAGGTGTGCAAACACCGCACGGTCCTGCCGGTCTTTTTGGGTGGTTCTTTAGCGCTGACCATCCTGACCGGTATTGGGGTGGCATTCGGCCAGGCCATGGGCGTGTTACTGCCGGCCGCTATCATTCGCCGTGTGGCCGCGGTCCTGTTTATTGCGATGGGCCTGTATCTGGCATATCAACATCTGCGCCAGGCCGGCCAGCCCGAGGAAACGGACGAATCGCTCGTCTGCGACGCGGATAATGCTGACCAGTCTGCCGCCCTGCGCCGGCGCGACTGGGTCGCCTTCAGCTCCACTTTTGTGCTCATCTTCCTGGCGGAGCTGGGCGACAAAACACAGCTCGCCAGCATCAGCCTGGCCAGCAAATCCTCATCGCCCTGGATGGTATTCCTGGGCGCCTCCCTGGCGCTGAGCACGGTGACTGCCATGGGGGTCCTGTTCGGCCAGGGCATCAGCCGGCTGGTGCCGGAGCGTATCCTGCGCCTCTTATCTGCCGCCGCCTTCATCATCCTGGGCGTGCTGATCTGGTTCGGGGTGCTGTAGCGCGGCTTCCTCGCTCCGCCCGAAGCGCCGGCGGTACGCCGACACGGTGAGCATGGGCGGACGCTCCTTTTCCGTGATCTCCTCTTCCGTCAGGTACATGCGGCCCGGTTCCTGGCAGATGATCTTCATGGTGCGGTGCATCGCCTCCCCCAGCGGGGCGTCCAGCCGCTCTCCCAGGCGCGCCATAAATACCTGAATGATGGCAAAGGCCATCTTGCTCAGGTTGGATAACGGCTGGTTGTGGTGCACACGCATCTCCAGGTCGGTCTGGGCGATAGCGTTCAATCCGCAAAGCTCCAGGAGGTCAATAAGCAGACCGGATTCGACGCCGTAGCCCATGAAGAAGGGGACGCGTTCCAGCACCCTGCGCCGGCCGGCGTATTCCCCGCTCAGCGGCTGGATCAGGCCCGACAATTCGGGGAAGAACAGGTTCAGCAGAGGGCGGGCCACTAGTTCGGTTACCCGACCCCCACCGCCGGCGCGGATATGCTCCCCTTCGCGCAGGGGCCGGCGGTAAAAGCCCTTCACGTACTGGATGCGGTCCCAGCGCAGGAGCGGCCCCACCACCCCCAGCACGAAACGGGGATGGATGTTCACGATA
>JACIWP010000268.1 GCA_014360855.1 Anaerolineae bacterium | reverse complement strand
ATGACATTCTCCCCTGGCTGAGTCTGATCGAACAGCATGTGCTGTTGCCCAACGGCCGGCATATCGAGCGCTATCTGGTCAGCGAAGGCCCCGACGTGGTGATGATGTTCCCCGTGACCCCGGAGGGCCTGGTCATTTTCGTGGAGCAGTACAAGCACGGCATGGGCATGCTCTCGCTGGACCTGCCGGCCGGCTACATGGACGAGAGCGACCCCTCGCCCCTGTTCGCCGCACAGCGGGAGCTGGAGGAGGAGACCGGCTACCGGTCAGCGCGCTGGACGCACCTGGGGAGCCTGTTCATGAGCCCCAACCGCTCCCGCGGCCAGATCCATTACTTTTTGGCGGAAGACTGCCGGCCGGCCGGCCAACAGCACCTGGACCCGACGGAGGAACTGCGCGTCCATCTGCGCCGGCTGGAGGATATCCCCGAGATGATGGTGGATGGTTCCGTGCGCACCATTTCCTCCATCGCCGGCATGGCTCTGGGCGTGCTGGCTGTGCGCGGAAGCCTGGCCGGCACAGGGTAAATCCTGTGCCACGTATGCGAAGGCCCACATCACAGGATTCATCGAACTTATTCGGCAGAGGTGAGCGGTTGGAAACACCGGGGAAAAGCGCGGATCGCGAGACAGCAGGGCCATCGCCGGCCTCCCGCCATATCCGCATGGGCACCCTGGCGCGCTGGGCACTGCGCGCCGCCGGCCCCCTGATCCTGATTGGCATCCTGCTGTTCGGGGTGGACTTTTCGCGCGCCTTGGCCCTGCTCCTGAACGTGCAACTCCCCCTGCTGATCATCTCCTGGTTCGTGATATTCCCGATGGTAGTGATACTGCGCTCCCTCCGCTGGCACATTATCGCCCACATATACGGCATCCGCCAACCGTTTCCCATGAGCATCTTGCTCTATTTCCTGGGCTTTTCCGCCGGCTTCTTCATCTCCGACGGCGTCAGCGCCTTCGTGCGTTCGGTGTTCCTCAATCGCGATGGCTACCGCTGGTCGGTCTCCCTCCTGACGCCTTTCTGGGAGAAGACGGTGGAACTTATCGCCATCCTGCTGTCCGGCCTCATCGCCTTTGCCGTTCTGCCTCAATTGGTGTTGAACCGCGGCCTCCTGTACCTGGCCTTGATCCTGGGCGCCGGCATCACCGCCTCCACCGCGCTACTGCTCTCGCCAGGCGTCCAGTCGTGGGCCTTTGAGCGTATTTTCCCCTGGCTGGCGCGCCGCACGCCCCGCCTGCGCCAGGAATCGGGCGCGGCCCTGCTGGCCGAATTCCGCCGCATGCGGCCGCGGGCGGTAGTCGGCCTGACGCTGTTCTCCATCGCCACCCGCCTGTTGTATTTCTATTCCCTTTACCTGGTGGGACAGGCCATGGGATGTCCGCTCTCCTTCTGGCAGATCTCGCTGGTAATGGCCTTCGTCAGCCTGGTGACCATGCTGCCGATCGGTATCGGGGGTATTGGTACCCGGGATGCGGTGATGATCCCGACATTCAATCTGTTCGGACAGCCGGCCGAGCAGGCTATCGCCTTCTCGTTCCTGATCCTGTTGACCAACGTCATCTGGCGGGCGCTGGGCGCGCTGGCATGGACGCTTCTCCCGCGCTATCTGCCGGCGCCCGCCTCCGAGGATATCCCCTGACCTCGCGCGGTCAGCGGGGGTAAGAACATTCGCCGCCAACATAGGAGGATACCATGCCGGCACATGGCTCTCGTTCTGCTCGCACTCTGGTCATCGGCATTGACGGCGCGACCTTTGATCAGATCATCCCGTTGGTAAAAGGGGGCCGACTGCCGCACATTGGCGCTTTGCTGGAGCGGGGCAGTTGGGGGCCGCTCCGCAGTACGATCCCGCCGGTGACCGCGCCGGCCTGGAGCAGTTTCATGACCGGCGTCAACCCCGGCCGGCATGGCATTTATGACTTCCGCTACCGCGATGCCGGCACATATGAGCTTCGCACCAACAACCTGACCATGAACCGTTCCCCTACCCTCTGGGAGGTGTTGAGCCGGCACGACAGGCGCTCCTGCCTGATCAACATCCCAGCCTCCTGGCCGCCGCGGCCCATCAACGGGTTCTGGGTAACGGGCATATTGACGCCGGCGGACGCGACGACCTACACCTATCCCCCCGAGCTGACGGAGCAAATCCGCCGCGCCATCCCCGACTATGAGGTCTGGCCGGCCAGCGTCTTTCACCCCACGGGCCGCGAGCGCGAGTTCCTGCGGGCCATCGAGGAGCTGACCTGGAAGCGGGTGGAACTCTTCCGCTTCCTGCAGACGCTGGCGGAGTGGGATACGGCGATGGTGGTCTTCATGGGGGTGGACCAGGTCCAGCATGCCATGTGGCATTATCAGGACCCGACGCACCCGCAGTATGATCCGGATGCGCCGGCCGAGTTCCGCGATGCCATCGCCCACACGTACGAGGTCATCGACGCGGCCGTTGGAGCGCTCCTGGCGGAGGCCGGCCAGGACGTCAATGTCTTCCTGGTCTCCGACCACGGTTTCGGTCCGCTGGACGACTGGTTCCACATCAACACCTGGCTCATCCAGGAAGGGCTGATGGTGGTGAAGCCGCACGTGAAGAGCCGATTGAAGCATCTGCTGTTTTCCATGGGCTTCACCCCGCTGAACCTATATGAGTGGTCGCTTCGGCTCAGGCTGAACCGGGCGGTCGCCCATGCCACGCGCCACCGCCGGGAGGAAACCTTTGCCCTGCTGCGCCGGCTGTTCGTCTCCTTCGACGACGTGGATTGGAGCCGCACGGTGGCCTATTCCATCGGCAACGCCGGCCCCATCTTCATCAACCTGGCCGGCCGGGAGCCGCAGGGCTGTGTCCCGCCGGAGCGCTACGATGAAACGCTGGAGATGGTGGCAGAACGCCTGCGGCGTATCACTGACCCGCGCACCGGCCGTCCGCTGGTCACCGAAATCGTCTTCGGCAAAGATATATATGCCGGGCCGTATGCCAGCAACGGCCCCGATATCACGGTGTTCATGCGGGATATGCGCGTCTGTGCCTACGGCAACACCCAATTCTCCTCGCACCGCTGGCTGACGTCCGTGTACGGCCGCACGGGCTGGCACCGCATGGACGGCATTCTGGTGGCGGCCGGCCCGGGCATTCGGCAGGGAGAACAAGTCGCCGGCGCCCGCCTCTGGGATGTGTATCCCACCATCCTGGCGCTGATGGACGTGCCCGTTCCCGCCGGCCTGGATGGTCAGCCCCTGCTCTCCCTCCTGCGCGATGCGGTACGGGAACGCATCCGCTACGATCCTCAGGGCCTGGAGCAGTATTATCAGGGCGAGGAGCGGTTGGGATACTCTGCCGAGGAGGAAGAGATGATGGAGCGTCACCTGAAGGGGCTGGGCTATGTGTAATGCCGTCCCGCGGCAGAGGGTATAGAGCATGCAGATCATTCGACTCATGTTGGCCATTGCGCTCTGTTGGGGGCTGCCCGGCTTCTTCCTGGTGAGCCTCATCTGGCCGCGGGAGGAAGGGTTTTCCACCCTGGGAAGGGGTATGCTCTCCACGGCGTTGAGCGTGGTGGTTACCTCGCTGATTGGCCTGGCGCTGGCCGGCCTGCACCGGCTGAACGCCGGCTGGGCCTGGGGGGCCATGCTGGCAGTGACGGCCATACTGGCAGGCATATGGCTGGGCCGGCGACCGGCGCGGCCGCGATTGGCATGGGGCCGGCGGCACATGGTCACCGCTCTCTTTCTCCTGATCACACTGGCGGCCGTCCTGGCATCGCGGCTCTACCTTGCCTTTGGCCCCAAACCCATCCCCTTGGAGCCCGATTCCTGGGCTTATATGGCCGACACGACCCGTATTATTGCCGCCGGCACCATCCCCGATCAGGTCTACCAGTGGGGCATCGAAACCGCATTCCCCACCGACAAGGTGCTTTTCCTGCTCTTCAGCGCCGTGTTTCAGCTCCTCAGCGGCCTGGACGCGCTGGGCGTGATGACCTGGATCACCCTGCTGTACGTGGCGGCCGGCGCGATGGCGCTGTGGCTC